>JANWJY010000147.1 GCA_025451715.1 Fimbriimonadaceae bacterium
CTGCGCGTACCCCGGTCCCACGAACTGCGAGCCCTCGTGCACCGCAAGGAAGTACCGGGAGAGGTAGAGCTGCACGCCGTACACGACGATCGTCATCCCGGCGAGAACCGAAATGTGGATCCGCATAGCTCCTTGTGTCAAGTGAACCCGCGCAACCTTTGCTAGCACTCGACTGCCCAGATATCCAATGAGAGTGAAAACGAGGGAGAACACCAGCACCGAGAGCACTGTCTTGACGAGGGTCGCGTACCACGGCAGCTTGAACACGAAGAATCCGATGTCGAGCCCGAAGAGCGGGTCGTTGCGACCAAACGATACAGCGTTCTGCGACGACCAGAGCTGCATGTACGACGAGCCGAAGGTGCTCGCAATGCCGAAGCCGACGATCAGTGCGAACACGATCGCGAGAAGACGTGCGAACTTCTGAACGATCGAGAGGACGCCTGCAGCGGCGCGCGCGTTCTCATCGCTCGGTGCGGAGTCGTAGATCGCCTGCGAATCGAGCGAAGCACGCGCGTTGAGGTAGATCGCGAAAAACGATACGGCCAGACCGACCAGCCAGAGAAGCGCGTGGGTCTTGAACGTCTTGGCGTAGACCTCGGGATGGCGGGCGTCGTGCGTGAACCAGAGCCAGTCGGCGTAGGTCTGGAACAGTGTGCTCCCAAACGCGAAAACGATGAACAGAGCGGCGACGACAATGAACGTCTTCACGCCCCGTCTTCGTTGGCGCTCTGCACCGCCGTCCTCGATCCTCAGGTTCTCGCGAGCCATTTCTCCTGTCAGTGTTGCTTAAGAGGGAGTACGTCGCTTGGGTGCAGTCCGTTGAGCTAGGGAAGCGGGACGCGCCTATTTGAGGAACCTCGTGAGGGTCTTCTTGATCTCTTCCGACCATTGGTCTTCCGGCAGCGTCTGGCAGTAGTCGTCCTCGCCAGTGACGTTGAGGTGGAGCACGCACGTCTGCAGGTGCTGTGTAAGCAGGATGACCCCTAACTGGTCGAGGGCCGCCCTGACGGCGACGACCTGTTGCAGGATGTCGGAACAGTCCCGATCCTGGTCGACCATGTTTTGGATGCCAGAGACCTGGCCCGAGATCTTGTGGAGTCGCCTGACAGATTCTTCCTTCGTCGTTTGCTTCATTTCAGGCTACCGTCCCACGCAAAGTATACATTCGAACCTGGGGGAGCGCGGTCGACCGAATCTTCATTTGGAACCGTGACATACTCTACAGGGGTATAGTACCATGCTGCGTCGGGCGCAAGACGCCTTGGAAGGAAGCATGGTAATTAGCACGGTCGCACTAGGAGCCGCTGTTTCGTCGCTTGCTCTGGCAGTTCCGGAGAGCCTGTCCCGGCCCGTCGTTTCCCTCAACTATGGGGATCTTGCGCCGAGTGTCGCGAGGGAACAGACGCAAAACGCATTCAACCCCGACATGAGCCTCGTGTTCAACTTCGGGGCGAGGCTCTCCGACTCGATGGTCCCTCCCGCCAGACGGGCCGGGATGCGCGAGATCGAGTGGGGCATCGCCGCGGACGTCGATCCCTACATGCGTGCAGAAGCATACATAGCGTTCGCGAGCAGCCTTGACGAAGACGAAAGTGAGGTCGAGGTCGAAGAGGCGTTCGGTGCCTACACGGGACTCGCGAAGGGAACAGAAGTCCGGGTCGGAAAGTTGGCGGGCGCGATAGGCCGCATCAACCGCAACCACGTCGACCAACTCGACTTCTTCGATTATCCCTTGATCGTGACTGAAGTGCTTGGGGAAGAGGGACTTCGCGCACCGGGCGCGAGTTGGGCGTACCTGTTCCCAGGCGACCGCTTCAACGAGATCATGATTGAGGCGCTGATTCCGGCCGACGGGCCGTTGTTCGGCGGCAGCGACACGGCAAAGCCCGTGTGGATCGGCCACTATCGCACGTTCTTCGACTTTACTCAGGACTTTTCTGGCCAGTTGGGGTTCTCGTACGGCACGGGTCCGATGGACGGAGGCACGAGCAACGTGTACGGTGCGGACTTCGTCGCCAAGTTGCGCCCTGGCGGAACCGGTCGGAGCCTCATCTTCGAGACCGAGGCGCTTTGGTACCAAGCGGGGACTCCGGGCTCCTCACAGCGCAATGGGCACTTTGCTTCGCTCGCGTTGGAGCTGACGAAGCGGCTGTGGGTGGGAGCGCGTTATGACTATGTTCAGTTGCCGGACGGCTCCGACACGCTGCGCGCGTTTTCTGGTGGGCTGACGCTGAAGATGACCGAGTTCCAGCTCATCAGGCTCGAGTGGCAGAACATCGACTCGAACGCCGGTGCGAGCCGAAACCAGCTCTTCTTACAGGTCCAGTTCCTAATCGGACCGCACAGGGCTCACAAGTATTGATGGCCGAGGACGACAGCAGAGCTCGCCCCTCTCCCACTGGGGAGAGGGGCGCACGAGGCAAGAGGAATAATGAAAAAAGTAGCAGCACTAGTTGCTTCAATCGCTTTCGGTTCGATCGCTTCGGCGAATCTGACCGTGGTAACGACGACCGAAGACCTTGCGTCCATCGCGAGATCCGTCGGTGGCGCAAATGTGAAGGTCAGTGCGATCGTGAAAGGCGTGCGCGATCCGCACTTCATCGATGCGAAACCAGGCGACATGAGCAAGCTGCGAGGTGCCGACCTCTTTTTGGTCGTCGGGCTCGACCTTGAGGTGGGCTATGAGTCCGCGCTGATCCAGGGAAGCAGAAACACTAGGATCGCGATTGGAAGACCCGGACACCTTTATTGTTCAGAAGGCATCCCGGTGTTGGACAAGGCCACTGCGGCAGTTTCACGTTCACAAGGCGATGTTCATCCCAACGGCAACCCGCACTATTGGCTCGACCCGTACAATGCGCGAGTCATCGCGGGCAACGTGGCCGAACGCATGGCAAAGCTCGATCCGACAAACGCTTCCGGATACAGGTCGCGGGCGGCAGCGTTTGAGAGCGCGGTGGACAGTGCGATGTTCGGTGCTTCGGCGGTCGGCGCGATCGGTGCCGAAAAGCTTTGGGCCTGGTCCAGCGCAGGGAACCTCGCATCACAGGTCCGGTCGACGGGCAAGACCCTTGGCGGTTGGGCTGCGAAGATGGAGCCGAACCGTGGGCAATCGATCGTGACTTACCACAAGTCGTGGAACTACTTCGCAAAGCGCTTTGGGCTGAAGGTTGTCGACGAACTGGAGCCCAAGCCCGGGATTTCGCCGACGCCCGGTCATATTGCTCAGGTCGTGCGGACGATAAACGCTGAGAGGGTTCGAATGATCCTGCAAGAGCCCTTCTACTCGACGCGGTCCGGGCAGACGGTCGCATCTCGCACGTCTGCTAAGCTAGTCATAGCGCCCCTAAGCGTCGGTCACACGGCCGCGGCTAAAGACTATGTGTCACTGATGGATTCCATAGTTGACTTGGTCAGTGGCGCGTTAAGAAGTTAGCCGATGTTCGACTGGGAAACGATAAGACTGCCTGCGCTGGCCGCGCTCATTATGTCGCCGATGCACGCTGCGTTCGGCCTACATATAATCCGCCGCGGTGTGATCTTCATCGATCTCGCCGTGGCGCAGGTCGCGGCGCTCGGAATGGCGATCGCTTTGTCGCTCGGGATGGAGCCGCACTCGTCGGGCGTGTACTGGACCTGCGTGGCATCGGCACTGGTGGGTGCTCTGCTCATCTCACTGACGCGGTTCAAACTCGGCAAAGTGCCGCACGAGGCGATGATCGGGATCATATTCGTCCTGGGCTCCGCCGCTAGCATTATCACGCTGCAATATGCTTCGCACGGCCAAGAGTTGCTGCAGCAGCTTCTGGACGGACAGATTCTGTTCGTACAAGCAGACGATATTCGGAAGGACGGAATCATTTACGGCGCGATGGCAATCGTGACTGCGATTCTGTGGAAGAGATTCTGCGCACGCTCGGAGGCAATGGACGAGGGTGGCGTCAGGTCGACGCTGCTCGACTTTGTGTTCTACGCGATGATCGGTGTGATCGTCGCTTCCTCTGTACAGGTGGCAGGGATCCTCGTCGTGTTCACGTGGCTTGTGATGCCTGCGGTCATCGCTACGACGTGGACGAAGACGATAGGCCGGGCGCTGATGCTCGCCATTCCACTTGCATGGGTCGGTTCTATGGCGGGCCTTTACCTGTCGATGGTCGCAGATGCTGATCTGGGAGGCTGGCCGACTGGCGCATCGATCGTGCTCGTTTTCGGCGTTCTCGTGCTGCTCAACTACGTGGTCAGGCTGTTCTTCAGGGCCCCGGAGGAAGAGCCCGCCTAGTCTCCCGCGAGGAACGACTGCAATACGTACGAGTCCTGGTGGTTCTTTAGAAAGTGCGCGCGGTGGTCGATCGGGCTTCGCAGGTCCTTGTCGCGGATCCACGCCCACTTGTCGGGCTCGTACTCGATCCAGTGCCAGCTTTCTGCCGTCTCTGAGACGTCGAACCTCACGATGGTCTGACTGATCGTCGTTATCGGCGTCGTCGACTCGTCCGGCTTAGCAAACACCTTTGCCCCGACCGTGATCACTGCGAAGTGCTCGAACGCGTCGAACTCCTCGGGCCACGCAGAGAACACGTACGGCGCGACGAAGTACGTCTTGTCGTCGTACTTCTTGAACTGCCCGCCGAGCTTGAGGCACTCGAGGAGATCGGCGAAAAACTGGTCCCGTAGCTGGGGTTGCAGTTCCCAGACCTTGAGCAGGTCGCGCTTGCTGAGGTTGTCGCCGAAGCTGTACTTGATGTCGAACGCGAGCCGAGCGATCGCCCACTCGTAGTTCCTCTTCTCGATGGAGCCGATCAAGTTGCGCCGGAACTCGGCGAACTGGACGTCATTTACCCCCTCGTCGATCGGGGGGAAGTCAGGCCCGACTGTCATGAAGGCTAGTGCTGCGAGGAGCATGGCTGTGTTAATGATAGTGGATTCTGTGGAGAAGGGGATGAAGGATGAGTGGGTCTAGGTTCGGGATACTCCGAATCAGCCCGGTTGAGCCAAGAAGGCTGACTGAACACCGGCTCCCCGCTGTCGTTAGGCTGGCTAGGAGGCCCGCGTGCTTGCGGGCTTTAGAGGCTTACGAATGAAGAGAATTCTCACGATTGTGGTTGCGCTCGCGCTCTTGTCCTCCGTGGTCATGGCGCAGGGCGGAGGCGGCGGTGGCCGCGGAGCAGGCGGTGGCCAGCGGTTTGGTGGCCAGAACGGCGGTGCCGGAATGCTGAACCGGGACGACGTTTCGACAGAACTCAAACTCACGGCAGAACAAAAGACGAAGATCCAAGAGGCGATCCAGGCCAGCCGGCCGCAGGGCGGAGCCGGTGCCGGCGCAGCAGGCGGCGGTGGCGGCAACGGCGGCGGTGGTGGAGCCGGTGCCGGCGGAGCAGGTGGCGGACGCGGCGGCGGATTCGGTGGCCGAGGCGGCGGCGGCACTCCCGAGCAGCAGATCGCCCTCGATGCGAAGCTCAAGGAGATCCTGAGCGCCGAGCAGTACACGCGATATCGCGAGCTCAATCGGCAGCAAGCGGGCGGCTTTGCCCTCATGCAAGAGGTCGAGTCGAAGGAGCTCGGTCTGACCGACGCTCAGAAGCAGTCGCTCCAGACGGTCAACTCGGACATGCGTGCGGAGATGCAGGAGATGTTCCAAGGCGGCGGTGGCGGCGGAGACATGGCGGCCATGCAGGAGCAGATGACCAAGCTTCGTGCCTCCTATGGCGCAAAGATGCTCGCCGTGTTGACCAAAGAGCAGAAGGCCAAGTGGGACGGATCCCTCGGCAAGCCCTTCAAGTTCGTGAACCCTCCCATCGGCGGGTAACGGCAAC
>JANWJY010000148.1 GCA_025451715.1 Fimbriimonadaceae bacterium
CCGTGGTGCGGATCATCGAGGTCGGGCCGAGGGACGGGCTTCAGAACGAGCCGGTCCCTGTGGCAACCCCGGCCAAGGTGGAGTTCGTTTCGGCGCTCGCCTCAGCAGGACTGAGGGAGATCGAGGCGACGAGCTTTGTGTCGCCGAAGTGGGTCCCGCAGCTCGGCGATGCGGCGGAGCTCTGGCCCCTGTTGCCGCCGGGGCCGTTGTACTCCGCCTTGGTCCCGAACGCGAAGGGACTGGAGCGGGCCGTCTCGGTCGGTGTCGAGAGGATCGCGGTCTTCACCGCAGCGAGCGACGCGTTCACTCAGAAGAACATCAACATGACTGTCGAGGAGTCACTCGTCGCCTTCGGCGAGGTCGTGTCGTCGTTCCGTTCGTCGGTACCGAATGGGTTCGTGCGCGGATACGTGAGCACGGTCGTCGAGTGTCCTTACTCGGGTCGGGTCTCGCCGGCGGATGTCACGAGGATCGTTTCGAGGTTGTTCGCGATCGGCGTGGATGAGGTCAGCCTGGGCGACACGATCGGAGTCGCTGTGCCGCGCGACGTCGAGAACCTGTGTGCGGCGCTCGACGGGTTTGAGAAGTCCAAGGTCGCGTGGCACTTCCACGACACGCGCGGCACAGCTATTGCGAACGTCGCGACGGCGCTCAAGAGGGGCTACGAGGCGTTCGATTCGAGCGCTGGCGGGCTCGGCGGCTGCCCCTACGCGCCCGGAGCGGGAGGCAACCTTGCGACTGAGGACCTTGCGTACTTTCTCGAGCGCTCAGGCTTATCGACTGGGATCGACCTTACGGCCCTAGCGAAGGCGAGCCTTCCAATACTGGAGCTGCTCGGTCGTCGGCCGACGGCGAAGGCGCAGTTGGCGACGTTAGCTGCAAGCTCGCCTGCTTAGCGCGGTAGATGCCGAACCACGCAAGGCCCACCGCGAGCACCGTCACAAGCACGACGCCTAAGACCTCCTGCCCCTGCAGCTTGAACTCTTTCCAGTTGACGAGCAGCACCGTCAGTCCGATCGGCACCATGGCCGGCAGCATCCCAAGGCTGAGCGGGCCCAACTGCACGCCGCCAAAGTAGATCACGACCAGAAGGTAAGCGATGAGTACGGGGACCATCCATACGAGAGTCTGCTTCGCGCGCATCTTGAAGCGGAACATCAGGGTGAAGAAGGCGGCAGCGAACAAGAGGTCAGCCGGCCCGACCTGCGCGAGGTTTTGGACGCCTTCCTTGGGCGTCTCGCTGGACTTGGGCGCAGGCACGGTCGCGAGAACGCTCTGCGAGACGCTCGGGACGTTCTCCAGCATCCGTCGCGTGGGCGAGTCAGGGTTGAACACGAGGAACATGTCGAACCCGACGAGGAAGATAGCGATCGGGATCATCAGGTTCTTGTCTCCGACCATGAGCGAGAGCAAAACGCCGATGCCGAGGGTCCAGCCGAGGATGCCTGTCTGCACGATCGCCATGTACAGGACCTCGGCAGGTACGCCCGGTCCGGACGCGTACCTTGCGAGCAACGCACCCAGGACATGAAGGAGTGCGCCGACTGCCAGAAAGAGCAGCGCGTGCTTCGTCTCCCAACCGTGCGACGAGGCACGGAACACAGCGTAGACCGGCAGGCCGACGAACACGACCGCGCTGAAGACGGACAGCACGTTTGCGACGCCGACGGGGAACGTGACGAAGCCGAAGAACAGCCGAAGCAGGAACAGTGCGCCGACGATCAGGAAGAAGTCCCGCAGGCCGTTACGCATGGGTGTGCTCCCGCTGAGGTTTATAACCGGTCTGGAGGGCCTGCTCATAGACGGCGAGGACCTTGTCCGTCGTCGCGGGGACCGAGTACTCGCGCCCCGTCTTCCTTGCCCCCGTTGAGAGCTGGGCGTGCAGGGTGTCGTTGCGCACGACTCGTGCGATCGCGTCGGCGAACGCAGACGGCTCGTTGCGGAGCAGGAATCCGTTGACGCCGTCCTCGACCGCCTCGCCGGCCCCGCCGCCCTGCGCGACGAGCGCGGGAAGCCCGTAGCTCATGGCCTCAAGCACGACAAGTCCCTGCGTCTCGGTCATTGAGGAGAACACGAACAGGTCGCTTGCCGCGTAGTAGACATCGACCTCGGACCGTTTCAGCGAGCCGACGAAGCGCACGTGGTCGCCGATGCCGAGGTCTCTCGCGAGCGCCGTGCACTCGGCACGCGCCGGCCCGTCGCCAACGAGCACGAACTCGATCTGGGGATCCTGCTCGCGCGCCTGGGCCACTGCCTCGAGAAGGACGCCAAGGTTCTTTTCACGCGCGATGCGCCCGGCATAGAGCAGCACGCGGCGTTCGGGCTTCAGTCCAAGCTCGGCCCTTGCGTGTGAGCGGTCGATCATCCGGGGCGCGGGCACGCCTGTCGGCACGACCGTGATCGGCGTGTGGACGCTGTGCCTCAGAAGCCATCTCTTTGAAGCCTCGCTGGGGGTGATCACGTGGCCAACTCGGCTGTAGTAGAAATTGAGGTGCTTGGCGATCTTGTAGCGCAGGTAGCGCTTAGGGGCGATCGACACGTAGTACGCGTACTTGTCGTAGTGCGTGTGGTAGGTGGAGACGATCGGGATCTCGTGCGACTCCGCCCACCTCAGACCCACGAACCCGACGGTGAACGGTGTGTGCGTGTGGATCAGGTCGAACTTGTGCTTCCTGAACTCGCGGAGCTTTCGATAGAAGGGCGGCACGGCGAGCGGGTAGTCGGTCGTCCAAGGCGTGTGTATCGAACGGAAGCGGTGAGTGTTCGGGTCGTCGTCCTTGTGGCCCGGGTATGAGGACGTGAAGATGTGGACGCTGTGGCCGCGCGAGCGCAGCTCGCGCACGAGCGCGTCGATGCTGATGCTGACACCGTTGAACACGGGCAGCGCACTGTCGGAGAAAAGCGCGATGCTGAGGGCGCCCGTCGGCAACGGCTACCCCTCCGGGAGTCGTCCGTGCTCTTCGACGTGCTTAGCGACCGCGCTCAGACGGAAGCGCCGTTGCTTGCCCTTCGTGCGGTGGTGCTCCAGCCATCCGCGGTTGGTGTAGCGGCGGACCGTCGCGGGGCAGACGCCGAGCAGCCGACTGACCTCTTCGAGCGTCAGCTCCGGATCGAGCAGCCTTCGCATGAGGTCGTAGCGGGTCTCCTTGAACTTGTGGCTGTAATAGCGCGACGTGACCTCGTCGTCGTAGAACTTTGCGAGGAACTCGAGGTTGCGTGGAAGGTTCTCGATCAGCTCCTTGAGCTTCGGATCCATGACCTGTCTGGTCGAGGTGCCCGCCATTCTCGGTCGCGGAGCACTGAGCTTCGTCTTTCTAAATCGGCCTTTGATCTCGGGCTTCGTGCGTGCGGCGGCCTTGGCCCTCTTCTCCTCCCGTTCAGCACGACGGTCCAAAAAGGCGTTCTCGATATAGGCGAGCGGGTCCAACTGTTTCGAGCCAGCCATAAACAATCCTCGGGGACACCTACTATGACACGCGATTCGCGGCGGCGTCCACCCGCGGGTCCATTTTAAACCACAAGCATCGAATCACCAAAGCTCAAGAACCGGTACCTCATTTCCACAGCCTCGGCATACGCGCTGAGGACGCTCTCTCTTCCCGCGAGGGCAGAGACGAGGAGCATCATGGTCGTGCCGGGCATGTGGAAGTTCGTGAACATCGCGTCGACCACCTTGAAGTCGTAGCCGGGCTTGATGAAGAGCTTGGAACTGGTCTCGCCCGGCGTGACCTCTCGTTTGCCCGTGGCGAATGTCTCGAGGGTGCGGACCGTGGTCGTGCCGACCGCGATGACGCGGCCACTGCACTCTGCGATCGCTCGCGCCGTCTTCTCCGGCACGCAGCACCTTTCGCCGTGCATCTTGTGGTCGTCGACGTCGTCGGTCGAGATCGGACGAAAGGTGTCGATGCTGACGTCGAGGGTGACCGTCGCGGTGAGCACGCCGTTTGCCCTCAGTCGGTCGAGGAGTTCCTCGGTGAAGTGGAGCCCTGCAGTGGGTGCGGCCGCGCTGCCCTTGGTCTCCGCGTACACAGTCTGGTAGCGCTCCGGATCCCTGAGCTCTTCGTGAACATAGGGCGGCAAGGGAACGCGACCGACGCTGACCAAACGATCGCCGAAGTCCTCTTGCAAGAACGCAACAACCCTCCGGCCCTCGCCGAGGTCCTCTGCAACCGTCGCAGTGAGGACTCCCTCAAACTCGATCATCTCTCCGGGCTTCAACTTCTTCGCAGGGCGCATGAGTGCTACGAATCGGCCGCCGCCCAGGTCCTGGATGAGCAGGGCCTCGACCCGGCCGCCTGTCTTGCGGCTGCCGAACATGCGCAAGGCGCTGACCCTCGTGTCGTTCATAACGAGCAGGTCGCCTGGCTGGAGGATTTGGACGACGTCGCCAAACGTGCGGTGCTGGACCTCGCCCGACCGCTTGTCGAGCACGAGGAGCCTGGAGGCGGCGCGGTCTTCCAGCGGGGTTTGGGCGATGAGCTCTGGCGGAAGGTCGTAGAGGAAGTCGCTGAGCCTCAAACGCCGAGCACCTCGGCGAGCTGCAGCAGGCTTGTGATCCGCACGTCGGTCTGGACGTCAGCGTCCCTATCGATCACGAGCGCCCTCATTCCGGCGTTCCTTGCTCCCTGCCAGTCGTCGAGCGGGTTGTCGCCGACGTGGAGCGTATCTTCTGCCCGTACGCCTGTGCGCTCAAGGGCGATCTTGAAGAGGCCAGGATGGGGCTTTTCGACGCCCTCTTCGAGCGACGCCAACACCTGCTCAAAGTAACCGGTGAGGTTGAACATCCGCAGCGTCCGATGCAGCGAGTTGTCCCAGTTGCTGACCACGGCCATCCTGTATCCGGCGGTCTGCAGGCGGACAAGGCAGGGCAGGGTGTCCTCGTAGAGCGTAAAAACCTCAGAGCCCTCACCGAACAGAAGCTCGTTGGCGTGGGCGATCACCTGGACTGCTCGCGAGATGGGAAGGCCCGCCTCCTGCATCCAATCCACCGTGAGCCGCTGCCAGAAGTCCTCAAGCACAGACTCGTCCCGCTGAAGGTTGAGCTGCATGAACTCGGGCCAGCGCGAGCGCAGCTTGCGGTCATAGACCTCGGCCGCGACCTGCCGGTCGAACGCAATGCCCGCGAGAGAGGCGCTCTTGACCGCGATGACCGAGGGCTGCCAGTCGACCCGCACAAGGGTCTGCGCGCAATCGAAGGTGACGAGCGTGGGCCTCAGAGCCCATTCTCCCGATGCCCATGTGTGACGCCCGCCAGGTTCATCTTCTGCCAAAGGGTATCCGGTCCCCGCCCGGGTCCCGAACCGGGGTTGCATAATGCACGTCTGTAACTCGGACAAGACCATGAAGACCCGCCCGCTCGTCATCGCCGCCCTCCTCGCCGCCGCAGCCGTCCAGGCCGGTCAGCAGACCTATTCGATCCAGTACAAACCCGTCAAAGGCAGCAAGACAGCGTACTCGCTCTCGTTCGCCATCGACTCGCCTTCGATCAAGGTCACCTACGAGGCCAAGATCGTCAACGAGGTCGTAGAGGTGAAAGACGACGGCACCTTTATCATGGCCAGCTACCAGAGCGACGGGGTCACGATCGTGGACGGAGTGAAGCAGCCCAGCGCGGCGGAGACGGTGACGGCCGTGACGACCTACGACAAGCTCGGCGTGCCGATGGCGATCGGCGGCGACAACGCGACCCCCGAATCCTTCCGCGTAGCCAACCTGACCTCGTTCCTCGCACCGGGCAAACCAGTGGCCGTCGGTGAGAGCTGGACGGTTAAGATAGCCGCGGACGAAAAGGAGAAGACGCGCGCCGTGACGCACACCTACAAGGTCGTCTCGGTGGACAAGGGCGTGGCGATCGTCGACATGAGCGTCGCCGAGTCCACCACGGACTTCCCCGCCTCGGCCAAGGGCCGCGTGTGGGTCAACCTTGCGAACGGCGAACAGACAAAGTTCGACCTTTTGGTCAAGAACATGCCGATCGGCGGCGTCTACATCGACGGAAAGGTCGTGATCACGAAGCAGTAGGCTTCCTGCGCTTCTTTGGCGCGCCACCGAGCTCGTAGCAGTTCCGGCATCGAGCCTCGTACGTCTCGGTCGCACCGATCAGGATGACCGGGTCGTTCTTGTGCGCTGGCTTCCCTTCGATGGTTCTGTAGGTGTGGCTGGCGGGCTGCCCGCACTTGATGCAGATCGCGCGGAGCTTGACCACCTCGTCTGCAACCGCCAGGAGCGTGGGCATTGGACCAAACGGTTGTCGCCTGAAGTCTTGGTCGAGCCCTGCGAGGACCACTTCCACGCCGCTGTCCGCGAGTGATACCGCGAGATCAACGATCGAGTTGTCGAAGAACTGGGCCTCCTCGATGCACACGACCTCGGTGTCATCGTCGATCGCCTCCGCGAGGTCTGCGACGGTGACGACGGGGACGGCGTGGTGCTTTGCGCCCACGTGGGAGACGACCATCTCCTCGTCGAAGCGCTTGTCGATCGAGGGCTTGAAGACCTGCACCTTCTTCTTAGCGTAGAGCGCGCGGCGGGCGAGGCGGATCAGCTCCTCCGACTTGCCAGCGTACATGCTGCCACAGACCACCGTGATCGAGCCGAGCTTCTTCATGCCGAACACTGAGTCTACCGAGCGTGAATAGGGCTCGGTCCTGGCGCAGCCGGCAGGATCACTTTGGGAGGCCCGGCTGAGCACCGCGGCCGAAGGTAGAATCAGGTCGTTCCAGGCTGTTACCGCGCGTTCTTCGAGGGCCTGACTTTACGCTCTCCGCCATTTGGTCAGCCGGACGGAAGGTTTTATCGTGAGACAAAGAAGCGCACCGCGTGCAGCCCCTCGCAAGAAGGCGGCGTCGGCCCCCAACAACATCGAGATCATCGTCAACTGCGCCAGTCGTGAGACGCGCATCGCCGTCCTTGAAAACCAGAAGCTCATGGAGTACCGCGTCGAGCGGGAGGAGCGCGTGGTCGGCAGCATCTTCAAGGGGATCGTGCAGAACGTGCTCCCCGGCATGGACGCGGCGTTCGTCGACATCGGCCTGGAGCGCAACGCGTTCCTCTACGTCGCCGACATCCTGCCCGACGACGCCACCGACGGCAGTCCTGCGAGCATCCGCCGAAGCGAGCTGCGAAGGCGCAAGATCAAGGAGCTGATCCGACCGGGCCAAGAGCTCATGGTGCAGGTCACCAAGGGACCTCGCGGCACTAAGGGCGCGCGCGTCACCACGCGGATATCCCTCCCGGGCCGGTACGTCGTGCTCATGCCGGAGGGCAACCACCTCGGGGTCAGCCGCAAGATCGAGGACCGCAAGGAGCGGGACCGACTTCGGGCCATTGGAGAGAAGCTCATCCCCGACACGTTCGGACTCGTCCTTCGCACGGAGTGCGAGGGCCGCACCATGACCGAGCTGAAGGCGGACATCCAGTTCCTGCAGCAGCTCTGGGCGCAGGTCCTTGAGGCCGCAAAGAGGCAGCGCGCGCCGGCCGTGGTCCACCGCGACCAGACCCTGCTCTACCGCACGATCCGCGACGTCTTTGGCGACGAGATCGACAAGCTCGTGATTGACGACCCGGAGGAGTACGAGAAGGTCAGCCTGGTAGCCGGCATGGTCGCGCCGAAGCTGAAGGAGAAGATCTTCCTTTACGACGGCGAGCAGCCGATCTACGACCGGTACGACATCGAGAAGGATCTCGACCGCCTGCTCGAGCACAAGGTGTGGCTCAAGGCCGGCGGATACCTCGTGATCGACGAGACAGAGGCGCTGACCGCGATCGACATCAACACCGGCAAACAGGTCGGGACCCGATCGCTCAGCGACACGATCCTCAAGACCAACCTCGAGGCCGCCGAGGAGGTCTGCCGCCAGCTCCGCCTGCGCGACATGGGAGGCATCATCGTCATCGACTTCATCGACATGGAGGAGGCGTCCAGCCGAAAGAAGCTGCTCGACCACTTCTCAGGGATCCTCGCCAGGGACCGCGCACGCACGCGCGTCGGGCGCGTGTCGTCGCTCGGCCTGATCGAGATCACGCGCAAGCGCACGGGAGAGAGCGTCACCGAGGCGATCACTGCGATCTGCCCCATGTGCGAGGGCCGGGGCCGGATAGCCAGCGCCGACACGGTCGGGCTTTGGATCGAGCGAGAGATGCGACGGCGGCTCAACGAGCCGGGCAACGCCTTCTACATCGAGTGCCA
>JANWJY010000149.1 GCA_025451715.1 Fimbriimonadaceae bacterium
GAGCCGGAACGGGATGTTCATCCGCGACCGGTTCTCCCGAACAGCGTGCCCGACGTAGAACCCGCCCGAGCCGTCGATCGCGTCGTACATCGTCTTAGCCTTCGCCTCGTTGCGCTCCGAGGCCGCAGTCAGCCCTCCGTTCTTAAGCCAGTGGTCGAACACCAGGCCGCACATGTACACAGACCAGCAGGGCGGCGTGTTGAGCATCCACCCGTTCTCCGCCTGGACCTTGTAGTCGAGCATCGGCGGCAGACCCGACGGCACGCGGTCCAACAACGACTCGCGAACGACGCATTGACGGATACTTTTGTGTCCGAGGCTGCGAAGAACGGGATGGTGGAGCTCAAGGGGCACAGATCGGTCGGTGGGTGTCGCGCGAGCCTGTACAACGCGTTCCCGGCTGAGGGCGCGGTGGCGCTGGCGCAATTCATGGGTGACTTTGCCAAGAGGAACGGCTGATGCTCGCCTCCGTGCTTTCTTTCGCGGTGGTGCAGGACCCAGTCGACCCCAACTTGCTGGAGATCAACGGCAAGGGCACTATCACGATCGCTCAAGAAGGGCTCTACGACACGTCCAACGGAAAGAAGGTGGACTTTGGCGCCATTGTCGAGAGGGCACGGGGCGCAAGATTTGTGTTCGTTGGAGAGTCCCACGATCAAGCTGCACACCACATTGTGCAGGCCCTGATCATTCGTGCCTTAGCTGAATTCGGTCGCGACGTTGTAGTCGGTTTCGAGATGTTCACCCGCGACAACCAGGCGAACCTCGCGCCGTGGACGACGGGCAGATGGTCGCAGGAGCAGTTCATCGAGAACGCGAGCTGGAAGACGCAGTGGGGGTTCGACTACGCGCTTTACGAGCCGATCTTCAAAGTCGTGCGAGCGTACAAGCTGCCGATGGTCGCGCTGAACGTTCCGCGCGACTGGGTGCGACAGGTCGGGCGGACGGGACTGACGGCGCTGACAGAGGAGCAGCGCAAGTGGGTGCCGGACCCGTTCCTCGGCAACGAGAGCCACAAGTCGGTGTTCACGGCGCTGATGGGCGGGCACCCAATGACCGGCACGCAGGGTGAGAACATCTACTCCGCGCAGGTGACTTGGGACGAGGGGATGGCGACGAGCGCGTTGGACTACATGAACACGCGGCACAACAAGAACGCGGTTATGGTGGTGGTCGCGGGCTCGGGGCACATGATGTACGGGCAGGGGATCAACTACAGGATCACCCGCAAGACGGGCGAGCGAACCCTGAATGTGATGTGCCTGACCTCGGACGGGCCCCGCGAGGTGAGCAAGGGGATCGGGGACTTCGTGTTCGTAAGCCGGTAGTCGAAGTAGCGGGGTTTGGGCCGATTCGAACCTGGCAGCCCTAACGTAGGGCCCTGAACTTGGTATCATCTCAGGTTGGAGGCACGACAGCTTGATCCACATCGAGGTTCACCCCAACGAATCGATAGACGCCGCTATCAAGCGCTTCAACATGAAGCTGCAGCAGAGCGGGTTGCTCCGTGAGGTCAAGGAGCACGCCCACTACGAGAAGCCGAGTGAGAAGCGTCGACGCGCAAAGCGGCGCTCCAAGAACCGGATGTAGCCGGACGCCCGAGAGGCTCGCTTCCCCCACAGGAACGTGGGTCCCCGATGGCCGAACTCACTCCCCGCAATCTCTGGCAGATCGACCGGCTCGACCCTAAGCGGTACCGCTGGTACCTTGGTCGGGCACTATCGCGGCTGACCGGCTCCATGTTCATGGGTTTGCTGCTCGCGATGCACCTCAAGTGGCCCGACGACGTGTGGCGCGTTGTCGGCGCTGTCGGAGTGAGCCTTGTCGCAGGACTCCTGCTGCGGTACCACCTCAAACAGGTCCCTCTTCGCACGACGACGCCACGCATCGCGGAGCGGCTGATTTGGACCACTGCACTGCTCGGCGTGCTTGGAGTGCAGGTCATCAATCTGCTGATCAAGGGTGACTCAGGTGCTACGGGCTTTCCTGTCGAGAGCTTTTTGATCATGGCTCCGATCGCGGCACAAGCCATGCTGACCGCGGCCCTGATCGGCCCTTCAACCGGCATCGTCGGCCTGACGCTCACAGTCGTCCTGCTCGCCTTGTTCGGTGCGGTGCCGACGGAGATGCTCGCGGCGTGCTGGCTGTCCGGAGCGGTTGGGTGCCACGCAGTCAATCGTCTCAAGCGCCGTGGCGACCTCTTCCGCGCACTAAGCGTTCAGGTGGGCGTGCACGTTTTTCTCGCGACCGTGACGGCGATCGTCGCAGCGGTCGCCTTTCGCGGGGCCGTGCTAGGGGTCGGATGGGCGGCGCTCGCGGCCGTTGCCGCGCTGAGCATCTTCTGGTTCGGGGTAGCGGTGTTCGAGAAGGGATTTGGAATCGTGAGCGATTGGAGCCTGCTCGAGTTGTGCAGCCCTGAGAACCCGCTCATGCACGAACTGAACCTGCGCGCGCCGGGAACCTACGCGCACTCCGTCGGCGTCGGCAACCTTGCAGAGAACGCCGCACGAGAGATCGGCGCGAACGCAGTACTCGTGCGCGCGATGTCGTAATACCACGATATCGGAAAACTCGCGCGACCCGGTTTCTTCGTCGAGAACCAGATGGGGGGCAACGTCCACGACGACATGCCGCCCAGCCTGAGCGCGAAAGTCATCGCCGCGCACGTCAAGGACGGAGTGGAGATGGCCCAGAACGCAAAGCTGCCGCGCGCGATCCTCGACGGGATCAGGCAGCACCACGGCACGACTCTGATCACATACTTTTATCACAGGGCGCTTCAGGAGGGCGCAAAGGACGATCCGAACCTCGAGGACAGCTATCGGTACGACGGCCCAAAGCCGCAAACGCGAGAGACAGCGGTCCTGCACCTGGCGGACATGGTCGAGGCCGCCAGCAGGACGGTGCGCAACAGGGCGCAGCTCGAGGACATTGTGCACGGCCTGATCGAGAACTCGCGCGCGGACGGACAGCTCGACGAGTGCGACCTGACGTTTCGCGATCTGACGGTCGTGCGAGACTCGTTCATCCGATCGCTCACCGCGGTGCGCCACGAGCGGATCGCTTACCCAGGTCAGCCCGGAGAAACAAGGAGCCATGAGCAACCAGACAGCGATCCAGAACGACTCAGGCGAATCATTGAGGCTTGAGCGCGTCTCGACCGCGCTGTCGGAGCTCCGCGCCCGCTACAAGCAGCTCGAAGGAGAGATTTCAGTGCTCATTACGACCGACCCGGAAATGAAGCGGCTGAACACGACGTTTCGCGGTATCGACGAGACGACGGACGTTCTGAGCTTCCCCGCTCCAGCCTCCGCTTCGGGGCAAATCGGGGACATCGCGATTTCGATCTCGTTTGCGCGACGCCAAGCCGAGTCTCGCGGCGTCCCGATAGAAGACGAGATCGCGATGCTGGCCATCCATGGAGGGCTTCATTTGGCGGGGTTCGGCGACGAGACCCCGGAACTGCACGCCGACATGGTGCGGCGAATGAACGAGGTCGCCGCTTCCTGTGGTGTCTCGACCGACCTGGATTGGTCGTCGTTGCCTCACGGGAGGAGCGGTTAGTGGCGTCTAAGGACCTCACCGGCCCGTTCAGGATCGCTTTCAACGGGATCGTGCACACGTTTCGAACACAGCGGCACATGCGCGTCCACCTCTACGTGACGCTGATCGTCGTCCTCGGCGCGCTGCTGCTGAACATGCGCATCCGAGAGATCCTTGTGTTGCTGTTCATGGTCACTTTCGTGCTCGTCGCAGAGATGTTCAACAGTGCGATCGAGGCGGTGGTGGATCTGGTCTCTCCGAACTACCACCCGCTCGCTAAGTTTGCAAAGGATATCTCGGCCGGCGCGGTGCTGGTCACGACGATCATGGCGATCGTGGTCGGCGCGATGATCGCGCTCGGAGACGACCAGTGGGAGCGGATCCGCATCAACTTGACGACGCACGAGTGGGGAGTTCCGATCATGTTCCGCTATGGAGCAGGGCTAATCGTTGTGGTTATCGTGGTGATCATCGGAAAGGGCCTGGGCAAGCACGGCCAGGTGCTGCGCGGTGGGCTGGTGAGCGGCCACGCGGCGATCGGGTTCTTCTTCGCGACGTCGATGTTCTTTCTGACGGACAACGCGCTGGTCCCTGCGATCGGCATCTTTTTGGCCTGCCTGGTGGCCCAGAGCCGCTGGGAGGCGAAAATCCACTCCGTTTTCGAGCTGACGCTCGGTGCGACGGTCGGCGCCGTGCTGGGCGTGCTCCTTTTTGGCATAATGCCTAAGTAGGCCCCGTTCATGAGCAGCGACCCGTACCCACCCCGAAAGCGGGGCGCGTCCAACCGGACGAACTCCGGTTCGGCCTCAGCGGGCCTGCTTGCGACCGGCCTGATCCTCACACCAGCGGCCCTGGTCTTCAGTGGCCTGACTTCGGCCGTCGAGGGCCCGCAGCCCGTGGTCGTGCTCGAGTTTTTCTTCGCGCTGGTCGTCATCGTGCTGCTCAACAGCCTGTTCGTCGCCGGCGAGACCGCGATCGAGCTCTTGAAGCCCTCGCACGGAAAGGTGCTCGAGGAAGGGAACGGACGGCGGCTGAGCGCTTTTCAAGACCTGATCGCGCGCAAGTCGAGCTTTGTTGCGGCGTGCTCGCTCGGCTCTACGACGATGCGCGCCTGGATGGTCGCGCTTGCAGTGCTGCCCGCGATCTCGATGTCGACCTGGCTGCAAGGACAGTGGACCGTCTTCAGCGAGTGGGCGAAGTCCGGCGATCTGGGATTTGGCGGCGTCGTGCTGGTCGGGATTCTGATCCTGGCGATTCCGATCGTGGCGCTGAACGTGATCTTCGGAGAACTGATCCCAAAGAGCTATGCGGCCTCACACCCGTTGATGACGAGCCTTCGGCTGTACGGGCTGGTCAAGTTCTTCAACGGTCTGTTCTCGCTCCCGATCGCGGTGTTCGTCTCCCTTGCGAGCCTGGTGACGCAGCGTTTTGGCGCGAGGGCGACGTTCGCGATGGCCAACCAGACAGAGGAGGAGATCAAGGAACTGCTCGAGGAGGCCGAGGAGAGCGGCGAGATCGACGAGGAAGAGAAGGAGATGGTCGCCTCGGTGTTCGAGTTCGGCGACAGGATCGTGCGAGAGATCATGACGCCGCGCGTCGACGTTGAGGCCCTGCCGATCACATCTTCGCTCAAGGACGTGGCAAAGCTCGTCGAGGAGACTGGACACTCGCGGATACCGGTGTACGAAGGGACGGACGACACGATCTTGGGAATTGTGCACGCCAAGGACGTGTTGAGTGCGATCATGAACGGCGGCGGCGCGACGCAGTTGCGCGATCTCGTGCGACCCGCGTTGTTCGTTCCCGAGGGCAAGCCGTTGCACGATCTCTTGCAGGAGATGCGCCAGAACAAGGCGCAGATGGCGGTCGTGCAAGACGAGCACAGTGGCACAGCCGGTATCGTCACGATCGAAGACATCGTTGAGGAGGTCATGGGTGAGATCGTCGACGAGTACGACCCCGACCTTCCTCAGATCGTCCCGGCTGGCGGCGGGTTCCTCTCGGACGGGAGAATGGAGCTCGAGGACGTCAACGACGCGATCGGCTCATCGATGGAGAGCGAGGAGTTCGACACGATAGGCGGATACTTGTTCGGCCTGTTCGGTCGACAGCCCAAGGAGGGTGAGTCGATTGGGGACGACGGATACCGGTTCACGGTGCGCGAGACGGACGGAAAGCGCGTGACCTCGATCTTGATCGAGCCGCTGCCCCGCGAAGAGGAGCCCGACGCCGAGCACTATGGCGTGTAGCCGTGACTAGCCCGGGTGTCGGACGATGTGGCCGAACCGCGCATCGGCCTGTCTCTGCACTTCTGCAATCCCCTTTTCCAAAGCGAGGCGGGCGTGCTCGACCTCTTCTTCAATCGCGTCCGATGAGACAAAGATAGGATCGCCAAAGATCACAACGCACCGTGTAAACGGCAGCGGAATCATATAACGGTCCCAAGTCGGCATGTGATATCGCCACGACGCAGAGACGCCGACCGGCACGAGCGCCGCGCCTGACTTCCTGGCCATGAGCATGATGCCACCCTGCACGACTCCGCTGGGGCCGCGCGGCCCGTCAGGCGTGAAGGCCATCGTCGCGCCGGTCTTGAGCACGCGGATCGACTCCGCCGCGGCCTTGACTCCGCCCCTTCCCGTTGAGCCACGTATCGTCTTGAAGCCGAGCCGCGAGAAGATCCAGTTTTGGATCTGGCCGTCGCGCGACTGGCTGATGAGCGTCCACACGCCCTTGCCACGGAAGAACAGCGCAGGAACGAAGGTGCGGCCGTGCCAACCGGCGAAGATGGCGCCCCTCTCATTGTCGCTGTACTCCTCAAACCCTTCCACCTTGATGCGGAGAGTCACTCCGATCGCACGCAGTATCCCGTAAACGATTGGACCGAGGAGCCTCTGTCGCCAGACGCGCAACCGCTTCTTCACTTGATCAGCCCCTTCGTCCTCGCGATTTCGGTCGCAGCGTGGAACGTGTACTTTGACTCCAGCTCCTCGATAAAAACTGCCCTATCTGCACCTTGAGCATCCTCTGCAAGCGCGACGAGAGCATGGGGCCGCTCGGGCTCGCTATCGGGCTCGTTCGCGACACTGCGCAATAGCTCGTGCTTCAATGGCCCCTCCAGCGTCGACGCGATCCGCATGCGTTCGATTGGCGTCATCGTCCTAAGCCGGTCGATCACGACGAGGCAGTCGAGCGCACGATCAACGTCGTGGCCCGCGCGCACGAGCGACGCGAGCACTTCGGCCTCTTTTTCACGATCTCCCATTGCATGGAGTGCGGCGGCCTTCTCCCAGAGCGCGGCCGCGTCGCCAGGGTGCTGGACGAGGAACTCTTCTGTGGTCGCTAAGGCAGCGGCGGGGCTGCGGTCGCTCATCTGCTCGATCCTCTCTCGGCCCTCTTCGGCGCTCGCGACGACCTGAGCGCGCAGGACGAAAGCGAGCAACAGCCCGCTGAGGAACCCGCCAATGTGCGCGATGTACGAGGTGCCGCCACCGTCTCCGAACCTAACGAACGCTCCGACCGCCTGCAAGAGGATCCATAAGAGTGCTACGATCCCGACGTTGATACGGAGCTTGGGCGCTAGGGGCACCTGGCGCCTTGCGAAACGCACGGTGCAGTACCCGACGCACCCCGCTATCGCTGAACTCGCGCCGATCAGTGGAGTGCCGACTCCCGATGAGACCGCGACGGCCCAGTGCGCGGCGACTCCCGCCAACCCGCTCAGTACGTAGATGAACACGAACTTTAGCTGCCCGACCTCGCTTTCGACAAGCGGCCCGACGGCAGCGAGGAAGACGAGGTTGCCGAGCAAGTGCAGGATGTTCGCTGGGTCGTGCAGGAACAGGCACGTCAGAGCTGACAGCAGCCGCGGGTGCTGCGAATCGAATGCGAAGTCCTCGCTAAAGCCGCTGAAAGGCGCGAGGAACGCGACCGCAAGGTTTGCGGCGATCAGAACGAGCGTGACGATGGGTAGACGCGTTTTCAGGAGCCGTCAGGCCTCCTGTAGGATCTCTTCTGGGATTTCCGCGTTGATCTGGGTCTCCTTTACGTCGTCAAGTTCTTCAAGGACGTCGAGCAAGCGCACAAGCTGTCGCATCTCGTCCGGAGTCGGGTTTGCCATGTTGGTCGCAAGGCGCGTCATCACGACGTCCTCGGTCGGGATCCCTTGCTTGTTGAGCGCGTCGGCGCACTTGTGCAACGCCTCGACGCGCGTCTGTACGACAAAACTCCCGTCGTCGTCGGTCGTGACGTCCTCGGCGCCTGCGTCGAGTGCCGCGAGCGTCAAAGTCTCTTCGTCGACTGCGTTCTGCCGCACGACGATCTGCCCGACGGCCTTGAACTGCCATGAGACTGAACCGTTCTCCGTGAGGTTCCCGCCATTGCGGCTGAGCGCGTGCCTGAGCTCGCCCACAGTGCGGTTTCGGTTTTCGGAGTACACGTCGATCATGATCGCGACGCCGCCGGGCCCGATGCCCTCGTAGGTGATCTCCTCGAAGTTCTCTCCCTCGATCTCGCCGGTCCCCCTCTTGATCGCTCGCTCGATGTTGTCTTTTGGCACGGACTCAGCCTTTGCCTTGTCGATCGCGGTCCGTAGACGAGCGTTCATGCTCGGGTCTCCGCCACCGAGCTTGGCAGCGACGATGATCTCGCGCGCGAGCTTTGTGAAGAGCTTGCTGCGGATCTTGTCCTGCTTTCCTTTGCGGATGCGGATGTTCGCCCACTTGCTATGGCCGGCCATGGGCTCTATTTTGGCAGAACGCGGGGTGTCGGCTCACTGACGTCCCAACATGCGTGGCTGGAACATCCAGGTGAATACACCTGCGACCGTGGCGAGGCCGACTCCGAGCGCCACCAAACGCATATCGCCCTTCATCACGGACCAGGCGTAGACGGTCCCCGCGAGGAAGCCTGCAACCATAGCGAAGCCGACGACAAGCTTCGAGCGGATCTTCTGCCTTGGGTCGATCTTTCGAGCGAGCTCGAGCAGGAACGGCCCTTGGCAACCGCCGCACGCGATCGCCCCCGGCTCGTTCCGATGGCCGCAACGCGGACAAGCGACCGCACGGAACGCGGCTTGGTCCCTGAGATCCCGTCGCCACTGCCTCGCTCGGTGTTCTTCGCTCCGAAACACGTCGCGGAGCGATTGGTTCTTGATCGGATCCATTTCTGTCGAGAGCCGCGCGAGCGTCTGCTCGGCGATGACGATGCCGTGGCCTTCCAAGCCGAGCGCGTGAACGATCTCAGCGAGAGCGAAGTAGGACGCGATGTTCTCTGGTCTCTGGATAATCTCGCGGTGCACCTTGTCAAGTTTGTCGATGTCCAACCCTCGCACCTCGGCATTTGCGACCTGGTCGACCGCGTAGGGAAAGAACACCAAGAGCGAGATGAGCGTCACGATCACGACTCCGGCGACCGCGCCGCTCTTGGACATGATCGCGACGACAAGGACGAGCAGCAGCACGATGAGCGCGACGATCCCTGGGCCGGCGTCGAGCTCTCCGTCGACCATGAGCATGACGATCCTGAGGATCGCGAACCCGCACACGGGCGCGAGACCGAGCGCGATCACCAGCCCGGGAAGCGCCTCGATGTTGGAGAATTCCACTTCTCTCCTAGTTTTCGCGCTCGACGCTGAACGTCGCGAGCTCCGCAAGCCCCCCTGTGTCACCCGGAAGGCTCTCGATCGCCGCGAGCGCGGCTTCGGTGCGGCGCTTTGCCTCTTCGTTCGCTTGGTCGAGCCCAAGAAGTGCGGGGTACGTCTGCTTGCCCATCGCGAAGTCACTGCCGACGGCCTTTCCAATCGCCTCTGGCGTTCCCGTTACGTTGAGCACGTCGTCTGCTATCTGGAACGCTACTCCGACGTTTGCTCCATAGTCGATGAGTGCCCTCCGGTCCTGCGCACTTCCCCCTCCGAGGATCGCGCCCATTGTGCAACACGCTGTGATAAGAGCGCCCGTCTTTCTCTCGTGGATGATCAGAAGCGCATCGCTGTTCGGCTCGGTGCCCTCGCCCTCGATGTCTAGAACTTCACCGCCAACGAGACCTGCACTGCCCGTGGCGCGCGCGAGCACTGAGGTGACTTCACGCACTCGGTCGTCGGGGGCGTCGATCTCGGACGCGACTTGGAACGCGAGCGCGAACAGCGCGTCGCCTGCGAGGATCGCCATGGCCTCTCCAAAGACCTTGTGGCACGTCGGCCTTCCGCGCCGCAAGTCGTCGTCGTCGATCGCGGGAAGGTCGTCGTGGATGAGTGAAAAACAGTGCACAAGTTCGGCGGCGCAGCCGGCGTCGAGCGCGTCGAGCGACGTACCGCCCACGGCCTCGCACGCAGACATGCAGAGAGCGGGCCTCAACCGCTTTCCCGGAGCGAGTGCCGAGTAACGCATCGCCTCGTGCAATCGCTGGGGGACTTGCATCTCCGAGGGGAGGAGTGCGTCCAGACGACCCTCGGCCAACGCTTGGTAGGCCTTTAGTCGTGAATCGTGGGGCACGGTGCAGAGTTTACCAGTCGGTCTTCCGGAGGGCTGTGTATCCTCAATGTCCAATATGGCGACCGTAAGGCCCTTTCGTGGTCTCCGTTTCAGCGGGGCCGCAGGCGCACTTTCCGATATAGTCGCGCCGCCTTACGACGTCATCTCTTCTGAACAGCGAGATGCGCTCGCTTCGAGGAACCCGCACAACGTCGTGCGACTGACGTTGCCTGAGCAAGAGACCGACGATCGAAGCAAGTTTGTGAAGTACGCGCGAAGCGCGGCACGGCTGGCAGAGTGGCGCCGCGAGGGCGTGCTCGCAGCCGAAGAAACGCCAGCTTACTATCGGTACACGCAGACTTTCGAGGTTCCCGACAGCGGCCAGGTGTGCTCCCGCACGAAGCTGGTGACGACGATCAAAGTGGAGCCTTACTCTAACGGGGTCGTGCTTCCGCACGAGCAGACGTTTCCCAAGCACAAGGAGGACAGGCTGCGCATCCTCGAAGCGACGCGGTCACACCTCGAGTGCATCTTCGGTCTCTTTGAAGACGACGACAAGTCCGTGCACAGGCTCATCTCATCCGCGACGGGTGTGACCGTCGCAGACATCACGACGCCTGACGACGGGATCCGTCATACCGTGGACCGAATCGACGACCCAGCTGTGTGCCAAGCGATTACTACAGCTATCGCGCCCAAGAAGGTCTGGATCGCAGACGGGCACCACCGCTATGAGACCGCGCTTGCGTTCCGCGAGCAGCTCGGCCCGCGAGAAGGACTGGTCGCGGAAGACTTCATGATGATGGCCCTGTGCAGCATCAGCGATCCTGGACTCGTACTGTTGCCTACGCACCGCGTACTCAAGACAATGCCCGTCGAGCCTTGTCAGCTAGAAAAACGGCTGAGCGAGCACTTTTCGGTAGCACATGTACCGAACCAGAACCTGACGATGACGATAGCCGGCGCTAGCGGTCGCGCTTTCGGCATTGCGCTCCCGGGAGGGAGCGGGCTTGTAGCATCGTTCGACGAAGTCGACAAACTCGCGCGACAGGTCGATGGTGACGGAGGTATGGAGCTTAAGCGGCTCGACGTCAGCATCCTCCACGGGTTCATATTCGCCAATCTTCTCGGACTGGCCGGGCACGACTTCTTCGGTTACACGAGGGACGAGAAGGAAGCGCTCGACGCGGTCGAGCACGGATCGCCCGCAGCCTTCCTCATGAATCCGCCCACGGTGCAGGACATGCGCACGGTCGCGTCCGCCGGAGACTTCATGCCGCAAAAGAGCACGTACTATTATCCAAAACTATTGAGCGGACTAGTGATCTGGTCGCTCAGCGACTTCACACCATGAAGCTCACCATGCTCGGCTCTGGGGCCGCCGACGGCATCCCTGCGTTCTACAGCGAAACGCGGGTGAGCAAGCACGCGCGTCTGCACCGAGGCAAGGACGTCCGCTCGCGACCCGCAGCGATCGTCGATGACGTACTCAAGATCGACCTTGGACCGGACACGTGGTATCAGTTGATGCGCGAGGGGCTCGACGCGCGCGACTGGATCGCGGTCATGATCACCCACAGCGACGACGACCACTTCTCCATCGACGAGCTTCAGTACGCGGTTTTCCCGTTCAACGACATGGAGTTCTTCGGCTTTCCGATCTATGGAAACCAGCCTGTCTGCCGCCGCATCATCGAGCGCTACCCGGCATGGCCCTTCGAGGTCCAGGTCACAAAGAGCTTCCAGACGTTCGAAGTCGCGGAGTACAAGGTGACACCGGTCGAGGCGAACCACAAGCGCGACGAGGACTCGCACAACTTTATCATCGACGATGGAAAGTCTGTGTGCCTTTACGCGACCGACACGGGCTATTGGTTCGACACGACATGGGACTTTTTGACAGGTATTAAGCTTGACTGTTTGGTTCTCGAGTGCAGCGAAGGATTTAACCCCACACCGTACAACGGCCACTTGGACGCGAACGAGTTCCTCGCCGTTGTCGACCGGCTACGCCGCATGGGAACGATCAAGGAGCGCACCCGAGTGATCACTACCCACCACAGCCACAACGGTGAGGGCACGCACGACGAACTGACGCAGTTCTTCTGTTCGTACGGCATCGAGGTTGGATACGACGGGCTCACCGTCGAGTTCTAGCGGTGCTTTGGAGCCCGGCCCCGCGTCTTGAACTGTGGCCAAAGGAGTGGCGGGCGGGCGGCTAGGGACGGCCACACCGCATCTGGCGGCCCACTGTATCCGTTTCGGTACACAGCCGTTCGAGGTCTATTCACGTAATGGGCATCGTCGGCAAGTGGTTCAGCTTCGGCCGGAACGAGAACTACGACGAAGGAGTCCGCCTTTACCAGGCGGGTGAGTACCTTGACGCCATCCAGCAGTTCAAGATATGCCTCTCCAGCGACCCCGACGCCTCCACGCGCGAGCGCGCGCGGAGCTACATGGCGGGCGCTCTCGGAAAGCTCGCAAGGGCCAAGGTTGCAAAGGGAGACTGGCCGAAGGCTCTGCACTACCTCGACGACGCCGTGTCCATACGCCCAGGGTTCGCGGACCTTCGCATCCTTCGCGCACAGGTGTTCCATGCGCTGAAGCGCGAAGAAGACCGGATGTTTGAGATTCGGTTCGCGCTCGACCTGAACAACAAGTACGGGTTTGCAATCCTTCAGGACGGGATATACAAGTTAGAGCACGACGAGAAGGACTTAGGGCTTGCTCGCATCAAGGAGGCGATCGTCGCAGACCCGCGACTCGACTCCGAGCCGTATCGGGAGGCCACGGCACTGTACGAGAAGGGCGCAGAGAGCGACGCCTTGACGAAGTTCAAAGAAGTTGTCCCTGTGCAGAGGACCGACCCAGAGGAGATCGTACGAGCGGCGGATCAACTTTCGCACGAAGGACGTTGGGCGGATGCGGAGGAGGCTTACCGTCGCGCGCTGGAAATCGCGCCGCGCTTTGCAGACGTGCGCTGCAAGCACGGGCAGGTGCTTTTGCAACTCGACGAGATCGAGCAAGCGATCGCAGAGTTCCGCGAGGCGGTGACGATCAACCCGCGCTACGCGGACGCGTATGCAATGCTTGGGGTCGCCTATCGTAGGCTCAAGCGCGAGGAA
>JANWJY010000150.1 GCA_025451715.1 Fimbriimonadaceae bacterium
ATGGGGAGGGGGTTAGGTGGTGAGGATCAAAGCTCCATCGGGCTCAGCCCGTTCCAGCGCGTCGCTAAAGACCGCACGTTGCGGATCATCTCCACCAGCACCTTCCCTTCTTCGGAAAACTGGTACTCCACCCGAGGAGGCGTCTCGTCGAACGACTCGCGGACAAGGAACCCCTCCTCCTCCAGCCGGTTGATGCACCGGTGCAGCACCTTGGTCGAGATACCGTCGAGCTCCTTTTCGATCCGGCTCGGGCGCACGACGCCGCGCTCGATGGAATCGAGGATGCCCATGGACCATTTGCAGCCCATGATCTGGGCCAACCGCTGAAAAGCCTGTGACGGGGATTCGACAGCCACGACTAAGATTCTACACTGGCCGACAAGTCAGTGGGTGACAATTCGGACACCCACTTGCGCGCTGGTGCTCGGCCCCGCCACCATGGGGGCGAGAGGAAGGAACCATGAACCTGAAGACACTCTGCATTCTCGCAACAGCCCTCGCGCTCACTGTCACCGCCTCACCGCCGAACCAAGACCCGCTCTACGTCGACGGGAGCATCTACAACCTCAAGCTGAGCAATGACCGCGTTCGTGTGTTCATTGTGCAGTTCAAGCCCGGCCAGGCCATCGCGGTGCACAAGCACCCCGACCACGTCGTCCATGCGATCACCGGCGGACGGCTAATGATCCACGAGGTCGGCAAAGACCCGATGGAGATGGACGTCGCAGCCGGAACTACTTTGTTCCTTCCCGCGCAGAGCCATTCGGCCAAGAACACGGGCAAGACCACGCTGCGGCTCTTGGTCGTAGAGCTCAAGGACAAGAGTTAACGTAGGGCGGCCGGAGCGGCCCGCAATGCCGCTCCGGCCGTCAACTCGGTTAAGTGTTGTTCGCGAGACTTAGACGATCGCGAACCACATGTGGGCCTTGTCGCCGTCGTTCCAACCACGGCTATAGAAGCCCTGGCCCTTTCGACCGTTCACGTCGCCCGAGATCATGCCGGTCCGCGGGTAGTACGTGAACACAAGGTCCTTCTTGTCTTTGGCGCGACTGATGTCGACGTGGTCGTCGCCACCCTCGAGTCCGCCGTCCTCGTCAAAGATCCTGATCTTGATTCGGGCTTTCTCTTCCAGTCGCGGCAGCGGGATCTCCCATCCCGGTCGGCCGTCGTCCATCGCCATGATGCGCGTCTTGTACTCGACGTCGTTGACGAGCACGATCGCGTAGAAGTCGGCGCGGTCAGGACTCAGGAAGTCTCCGCCGTCGAGGTTGTCGATCGCCTTCAGGCGCTGGATGACGAGCTTCGGTGACTCCGCTCCGCCCAGAACTTCCATCGGAAGCGGGGCGATGTCCGGGTTCACCGGATCGTATGCGAGTGCCACAGGACCTGTTCCTATAGCGACTGCGATTGCTAAGGTCATAGTCTTTGTCAGCATGCCTTTCCTGACACGCCACACTGCGGGAGTGTTTCCGGGTCCTATGTGGAGAAGGTTGCGACGCTCTAACCTGTTTCAACCGGGATTAGGGGTCCCAGCAAAACTCCACTGGTATTAATACCACCAAGTAGAACGCGCATCAAAAACTGCGGCGTCCGAAAAGTAGGCCGTCACAGCACAGCCTTGGAAGGAAAAATGAAAGTCGATGCGATCATGACCAAGGACGTAGCCTATTGCAAAGGCAACACGAGACTGGACGAAGTAGCCCGCATGATGGCGGACTACGACTGCAGCGCGCTGCCTGTAGTCGACGACGAAAGCACGCGCAAGATCGTCGGGATACTCACTGAAGGCGACATTGTGCGGCGCACGCTTGCAGTCGGCAAGAACCCTGCCGGGCTCACTGCGTCGGCGTGCATGACTTCAGAGGTCTTCGTCGTGCACAGCGACAGCGAGATCGAAGAGGCGCTCGCGACCATGGAGCAGCACCACGTGCGCAGGCTGCCTATCATCGACGACAGGAAGGCGTGCTGCGGCATTGTCACACTCACGAACCTCGCCGTGTTCCTTCCGGCACCAATCGTAGGCGAAATCGTGAAAGAGCTGACCGAGCCGGTTCACGAGCGCAGCGGGAGCCGGATGATCGACCTTTCGTCAGTCGGACGCTCGCCCGCTTCGAGAACGCGAAAGACTGACCAGGGCCCGCTCATTGGAGAAAGGGCTCCATACCGGAGCATCGCCGAGCTTCCGGGCGACGTCAAGTTCCAACTCCCCAAGCCAGCACAACAGCTTTACGTGGACGCTTACAACGGGGCGCTGATCGAACTGCAGGATCCGTCGAAGCCGCCGGAGACGCCGAACGAGATCAAGAGGACTGCCTCCAAGATCGGCTGGGCCGCAGTGAGACAGAAGTTTCAGAAGAAGGGCGAGGAGTGGGTCGCTAAGAGCCCGAAGTCGCGGCCCTGACCTTTGGTTGAGATCTGGACGCCCGCCGGTCGGAAGAGCGCGAGCACGCGCTGTCGACTCACTTAGCTTTCGGCATGACAGCGGCGTCACCGATAACGACAGTCGCCTTGCCGCTCTCAATCGCCTGAAGCAGTCGCAGTTGAGCCAGCGCCGGTTGCTCATCGAGCATTCGTGCTGTGTTGGCGAGCGAGCGCATCGTCGCCGCTTCGGCACGGGCACGCTCGAGAGCTCCACGGCCCTCGTACTGCGCCTTGACGATGTCCGCCATGGCTGTCTTGATGCCGCCGCCAAGAATGACGTCGCGCACGGCGACACTTTGGAGTTCGAGTCCGACTTCAGTCGCCTTCTCTTTGCAGTTGGCGATGATCGGTTCAGCGAGGTTCGTGCGGTTTTCAACGAGGTCTTCGACAGTCATGCCTATCACGACTTCTCGGAGCGCGATCTGCACCGCCTGATGAAGTTCTGTATAAGGATCGATCGCCTTCGAGCGGAACAAGTACGGATCGCTTACCGCGAACCGCACGACAAGGCTCACTTTCACTGGCACACCGTCCTTGGTCGGAACCTCTTGGTTGCCGACGACCTGCGAGAGCTGGCGCATGTCGACCTTGTCAAGAGAATAACCCGTGCCGAACGCGCGGTGACGGCCCGCACTCAGCGTACGCACGAACTTTCCGTACCGGTAGAGCAGCCCCGCCTGACTCTCGTGCACAGTAAACCAGTGGAACAACGAGCCCATGACCGCGAACAGTATAGCGGACACGACGATCGTCAATACCGCTCGATAAACCTCTTCCATCTGTCTCGACCTCAAGATTCATATAGCGCGCGAGGGCCGGTCGGACCGTGAGATCGGGGGCCCGAAGCCCGCATGGACCGCACCGCCCTGCCCGAAGGCTGACCGACTGTCGCGCGCTGTTTTGTCACCGTAACCGGGTGGTCTTCACCTAAAGAAGATGCGGGATTCGAACCCGCGATTGCACCGACCCACGCGGCTTGCTTCCCTACGGTCTGCGCTCCGCTTCACAGTACGGATTGAATCGTAGCACAACGCGCGCATGGATTCACTCTTTCGATCTGAGGGCGATCCTGGGCTCAACCGCCTCGGATCTACTTCCCTCTCCCTTCCCGCCGCTCCCGGATCTTCTTCTCATACCCCCGCTCGCTCGGCTCGTAGTACGGCGTCGAGAGGCCCGCGTCGTCAGGCAAGTACGACTTTGCAACGAACGCGCCAGGAAAGTCGTGCGGGTACTCGTACCCCTCGCTGTGGCCGAGATCTTTCAGACCCGAGTGCGGCGCATTGCGCAAGTGCATCGGCACCGGCTGCACAGGCTTGTCGTGGACGTCGTTCAGCGCGTGCTCGATCGCCAGATACGCCTTGTTCGACTTCGGAGCCTCCGCGAGGAACGTCACGACCTGCCCGAGGATGATCCGCGCCTCCGGCATCCCGATCCGCTCGACGGCGGTCAAGGCAGACACAGCCATGGACAGGGCAAGCGGCTCCGCGTTGCCGATGTCCTCGCTCGCCAGAACGATCATCCGCCGCACGATGAACCGCGGGTCCTCGCCCGCGTCGAGCATCCGCGCCAGATAGTGCAGCGCACCGTCCGAGTCCGAACCGCGCACCGACTTGATGAACGCGCTGATCGTGTCGTAGTGGTAGTCGCCCTGCCGGTCGTACCGCACGGCCTGGCGCTGCAGCACCTGCTCGACAAGCTCCAGCGTGATCTCACCTTTGAGCGGCGCCAACAATGAAGCACTCTCCAATGCGTTCAACGCCAACCGCGCATCGCCGTTCGCGGTCGTCACCAAGTGCTTCACTGCGTCTCCGGAAACAGTCAACGCGCGCGCACCCAGCCCGCGCTCGGTGTCACCCAGCGCGTTCTTAATCAACGTCTCGATGTCCGCCGGCTCGAGCGGCTTCATCGGCAATACCCGCGCGCGCGAAAGCAGAGCAGAGTTCAAAACGAAGAACGGGTTCTCAGTAGTCGCGCCGACGAGCTGCAGCGTCCCGTCTTCCAAGTAGCCCAATAAAGCGTCCTGCTGCGACTTGTTGAAGTGGTGGATCTCGTCGAGCAGCAGCACCGTCGGCTTCGACTCGAACGACAGTCGATCGCGCGCGGCGGCAGCGATCTTGCGCACGTCCGCGACGCCGGCGGTCACAGCGCTCGTCGCCTCCAGGTGCGCGCTCATGTGCCGCGCGATGATGTACGCGAGCGTCGTCTTGCCGCATCCGGGCGGCGCCCACAGCACCACGCTCCCGAGCTTCCCCTCCTCGATCGCCTGCCGCACAGGCAACCCTTCGGCTAGCAAGTGCTGTTGACCGACGAACTCGTCGAGCGAGCGCGGTCGCATCCGCGACGCAAGCGGCAGCACGCCCTTCGGGCCATCGGTGGTAAAGAGGTCCGCCGCCATGTTGTAATCCTACACCGAGTGACGATTACTCGTCCGGCCCGCCGATACCCGCCGATACCGCCCCCCCGCCGACTTCTCCCTCTGCCCCGCCGCTCCACTCCCGCTTCGGCGAAACCTCCAGCACCTTGCCAAGCACTCCATTGATGAACGGGCCGCTGTCCGCGCCGCCAAACCGCTTCGCCAGGTTCACCGCCTCGGTGATCGTCACCTTCGGCGGCACGTTCGGCATCGACCACAATTCAAAAACAGCAAGACGCAACAACAATCGATCGATCAAAGCGAGCCGAGATGGCGTCCAACCAGACTTCAAATAGGGCGCATACCGCGCGTCGAGCTCGATCACTCCCGTCATCGCGCCGTTCGCAAGCTCCCGGACCAATGCGGCTGCCTCATCAGAAAACGTCTGCCGCGTTAGCGCCTCTTCGACGGCGACAGAAATGGACGAACCCCCGCACGCGCACTGATAAACGGCCTGGAAAGCCGCCTCGCGCGCGGCGCGGCGGGATTTGACGATGACCTCAGACAACGGCCAAAGGCTCCTCTTCCGGGGGGCCCGCCAAGAAGCGACCGACGAACGAAGTGTCGACCTCGCCGGTTACGAACTCCTCAGAAGAAACGAGCCGACGCAAGAATGGGATGTTCGTCTTGATCCCCTCGACGTTGAACTCCCGAAGCGCCGCCTGCAGACGGTTGACGCACTCCGCGCGGTCGCCGCCGACGACGATCAGCTTTGCGATCATGGGGTCGTAATAAGGAGAGATCGTGCAGCCTGCGTAAACGTGCGTGTCGATCCGAACGCCGTTAAACCCAGGCGGCTCCCAGCGAGTAATGCGGCCGGAAGACGGCGCGAACTCTTGGTCCGGGTTCTGCGCGGTGATGCGCGCCTCGATCGCGTGACCGATCAACCGCACGTCCTTCTGTTCAAAGTCCAGTGGTTCGCCGGCAGCGATGCGCAACTGCCACCGCACCAAGTCCAGACCCGTGACCTCCTCCGTCACAGGGTGCTCGACCTGGATGCGCGTGTTCATCTCCAAGAAGTAGAACGCACCGGAATCGTCATAGAGAAACTCGACGGTCCCCGCGTTCGCGTAACCCACAGAGGAAGCGACGCGCACAGCTGCCTCGCCCATCTTGCGCCTCGTCTCGCGGTCCAACACGACCGAAGGCGCCTCTTCGACGATCTTCTGGTGCCGCAAGTTCTGCACCGAGCACTCGCGCTCACCAAGGTAGACCATATGGCCGTGCTCGTCGCCCAAGACCTGGATCTCGATGTGCCGCGGTTTGATCACGCACTTCTCGACCAGCATCTCGCCGGAGCCGAACGAAGCCTGCGCCTCCGCGACCGCCGTCTTCCAAAGGCCACCAATGTCGCCCACGGAATCAACGCGCCGGATCCCGCGTCCACCGCCGCCCGCGACAGCCTTCAACAGAACCGGATAGCCGATGTCCTCGGCGACCTTCGCCGCTTCGGTCTCGTTCGCCACCGAACCCACCGAACCCGGCACGACCGGGCAGTTCGCGTCAATCGCCGCCTTCTTCGCTAGAGCCTTGTCGCCCATCGAACGGATCGCGCCGACCGGAGGGCCGATGAACTTCACGCCCATCTCGCCGAGCGCCTCTGCAAACCGCGCGTTCTCGGAGTAGTAGCCGTAGCCAGGGTGCACCGCATCCGCGCCGCTGATCTCCGTCGCCATCAACATGTTCGCGAGGTTGAGATAAGAGTCCGCGTTGGACGCCTCCCCCACGCAGATCGAGTGATCGGCCAAATGAACGTGCCGAGAGTCCGCGTCGACGCGCGAATAAACCGCCACGGTCTCGATCCCGAGCTCGTGGCACGCACGGATCACGCGGCACGCGATCTCGCCGCGGTTGGCGATCAGCACTCTCTTGAACATCAGTATTTTTCGTGGCCCGTGTGCGGACAGCTCACCTTGCCGGTCTCCATGTCGTACTCGTACGGCTCCTTACCGACCGGGCACTTGTCGTATCCGGCGGGCATTCCGGACACGTTTGCCAGAGTCTCGGGGAAGGTCTCCTCGACAGGATCCTCAGCGATCTGGATCAGCCCGCGAATCTGCCCGAGCTGTTGACGGCACACACTGTCCTCGGCCGCATAACGCGCTCGGCCTATCGTCGTCTTACCGAGCCCGTCCGGTCGCGAGTACTCCTCGCCGTCCTTGTTTTTGATCGTCCCAAAGCCGCCGGTGACAAAGAACAACACGCCCAAGACGACGATAGCGAACGCGACGAGAATGCCAACGAGAGAGTTTCCTGCAAGGGTGCGTTTCATCTTAGGGCCTCAACAATAGGAGCTTCTGTCCAAACTCGACCGCCTCGCCGTCCGCGACACAGACCTCAGCGATCTCACCAGAGCCCAGCGCCGTCACATCGTTCGCCAGCCCCAGCGCCACCACTTCGCCGACCTTGTCGCCCTCAGCCAGCTTGTCGCCGACCTTGAGGTCCACGACCGCGCGGTAATAGCCCACCGCCGGCGAGGACACGGCCAGTTCGGACAGCACCGCGGCGAACGGGAGCACGGGCTCGTCGTCCTCCTCGATCTCAGGAACGACCACCGGCGAAAGCACGGCGCTGAACCTGTCCTCGCCCAGGCGTATTCGAACCTGGCGGTAGCCCCTGGACTGGGCGGTGAGAATGGCGTGGCGGATCTGATCCGAGTCGAGCCCCGGCATCCCATGATTGTACCAACGAATCCGGACGGGTCCCCCTCAACGAAAAGACGGGGTACGACTGGAGAGGAGCAGCGTCATACCCCGAATCTGTCTGGCTCAAGCCCATTGAGAAGCGCGGCGGTCGGCCGCTTCCGCGACTTCTGCTTGTTACTAAAGACTCTCAACCAGCCGGACACAATTCACTCCCTCGTAAATTTGCGGGGTTGTTGAACCTGGAAGGCACGCACTCCTGCCGTCAAAACTGCCCTTCAGGGCCCGTAGATTCGACAGCCCGGCAAAACTGCCGGTCGCTAGGCTCATTCTGAGTGGAACAAACCCAGAGCCGGTGGCTGTCTGCCGGCGTCGGGCGGGCAGGGAATGACAGGTCGGATTGCAAACGGGACACAGGGCGAAGATGCCAACAAACACTTGGTAGACCCGTGTACCGATGAGGTTCTTGTGGGACTGGCAGAGATCAGGATTGCAAAGGGTCCGGCGAACTTCGCGTTCATCGGGCTCGGGAGTTGCATCGCGTTTGTCGCGCTCGACCCCGTCGCCGACATCGCCGGCGCTGCCCACATCATGCTTCCTAAGTCGGGCCAGCCCGTAAAGCAAGAGCACCTTGGAAAGTTCGCCGACACCGCCGTGGGCGAACTGGTCCGGCTCATGGAGTCGCACGGAGCGAAGAAGGAAAACATCACCGCCGCTTACGCGGGCGGTGCGAGCCTTGCAGAGGTCGACGGCGCAGCGGCCAAGTTCGACATCGGCTCGCGCAACCTCGATGCGATCAAGGCAGTTCTCGACACACTCAAGATTCCTGTCAAAGCAACGGACGCCGGCGGCAACACCGGCCGCACGCTCAAGATGGCGACATCCTCGGGCGACGTCACTGTAAAGACCATCAAACTCGGAGAGGCTGTGCTGTGCAGCCTTAGGGGCTAAGTAATGTCAAAGCCGATCAACATCACACTCGACGACATCGTCGCAAGGACGACCGACCTGCCGACCTTCTCGGCTGCAGCGCTGGAGGTCATGAAGATGGCCGACTCCGCGAACACGCGTGCGCAGGACATCGCACGAGTCGTCTCGCAGGACCAGGCAATGAGCGTCCGCGTCCTGCGTCTGGCCAACAGCGCGTTCTACGGAATGTCGCGCAAGGTCTCCAGCCTTCCCGAGGCTGTCGTCGTGCTCGGCATGCGCACAGTCAAGAACCTCGCGATGGTCGCCGCGACCTACCCCTGGATGTCCAAGCCGCTCAAGGGCTACGACCTCGGCCCGATGCAGATGTGGCACCACGCCTTCGGCACCGCGCTAGGCGCGCAGATGCTCGCTATCAAGAGCAGGAAGTGCGACGACCAGCTCGCCTTCACCTCGGGGCTCCTGCACGACGTCGGAAAGGTCGCGCTCAGCCTCTGGATCGGTGAAAAGCTCAAGGCGATCGTGTACTACGCCGAGCGTGAGGGCCTCACGTTCGACGAGGCCGAGCGCAAGATCCTCGGCTACGACCACACCGAGGTCGGCGAGCACTTGGGCAAGAACTGGAACCTTCCCGACGACGTGCTGCTAGGCGTCCGGTGGCACCACGAGCCCGCAAAATGCGAGCCGTACCATGCGGTCGCCGACTGCGTGCATCTCGGCAGCGCGATGGCGATGTCCATGGGCCTCGGCATCGGCGGCGACGGGCTGCTCTACAAGTTCGACGACGGATGTTATCTGCGGTTGGGGATCTCGCCGGACGAGATGGACTCCATCACCGCCGACTACGTCGAGAGCTTCAAGAAGTACGAGTCGATGTTCCAAGCTATGGCTGCGTAACCGAGCCCCCTCTCCATTCGCCGAAGGGAGAGGGGTTAGGCGTTAGGGCTCCTGCTCTCAGCTCACTGCTCTCTGCTTTCTGCTCTCTGCTCTAAGCACTCAGCTCTCCGGCAACCACCGTCCGCGCCTGCCCCACCAGCCCCACCCGATCGCCGCGCACATTGACGCGAACATATCCGCAACGTTTCGACGCCTGGAATCCCATCACAGACGAAACACCAAGGCGACCAGCCCAGTATGGCCCGAGCGCGCAGTGCGCCGATCCAGTCACCGGATCCTCGTCGATCCCGCTCTGCGGCGCAAAAAACCGCGAAACGAAGTCGGTGCGTATCCCCTCCCCCTTGGGGGAGGGATAGGGAGGGGGTGGTTTCTCGTCCGCTCCCGCGGTCACGATCACCCCGCGCTTGCCCAGCTCCGCCACCAGACGCATGTCCGGCCGCAACGAGAGCACTTCCTCTGTAGACGACAGCTCGAAGAACCAGTCCATCCTGTTCGCGCCCATCCACACCGGCTCCACACCGAGAGCACCAACAACCGAAAACGGATCCACCGCCGAAGGCGACTCGTCTGGAAAGTCCATCTCGATCCCGCCCTCGACCTGCCTGCACACCAGCTCCCCGCTCTTCGTGAAGAACCGCACGGCCCCGGGAGGGCGAGCGTCCTCGCGAGCCGCTGTAAACAAAACGTGCGCGCTCGCAAGCGTCGCGTGACCGCACAAGTCCACCTCCACCGCAGGCGTGAACCACCGCAACCCGTACCCGCCGCCAGACGGCCAGAAAAAAGCCGTCTCCGCCTGGTTCATCTCCATCGCCACCGACTGCATCCACTCCGCCGAGGGCTCGGAAGCCAGCGGACACACCCCCGCCGGGTTACCCGTGAACGGCCCGTGCGAAAACGCATCCACCAGATAGATCGTCTGTCCCACGGCGGAATGCTACACGCATCGCGGACTCTCAGTCCGCCTTCGGTCCGCAGGCTCTTAGCCTGCCCCCGCAACCCCGCTCCCCGGTCACAGCGTAGACTAACCTACAGACATGGCACGCAAGAAGCTCAAGAACATCAGCCACGAGGCGTTCCAGGCCGACACCGACAAGATGGCCCTCCAGGCCCTCAAGAAGGTGCCCCTGCTCCCGATCGCCGTCAAGAAGTTCTACGAGATCGGCGCCGACCGCTGGCTCTACTGCTACAACATGGCCACCAGCGTCCGCTGCGGCCCCAAGCAGTTCAAGAGCCTCGACAAGTGCCTCGACGAGTGCTGCAAGGTCCTCGACATGCCCAAACCGGAGCTCTACGTCACCAGCAACCCGTTCCCCAACGCCTGGACCGGCGGCGTCGAGCGCCCCTACATCACCATCCGCAACTCGATCATCGACTCACTCGACGACGAGCAGATGTACCACCTGATGGGCCACGAGCTCGGCCACATCAAGTGCGGCCACGTGCTATACAAGACCGTCGGCTCAATCATGAGCGTGATCCTCGAACTGATCGCACGGCGCACGCTGGGGCTCGGCGACGCCGCACAGATCGCCCTCATCGCCGCCTACATGGAGTGGTCGCGGCAGGCCGAGATCAGCGCGGACCGCGCGGGACTGCTGTGCTCACAGGACTTCATGACCTCGGCCAGCGCCAACCTCGCGCTCACTCACGGCGACTCGCGGCTGACGAACGAGGCCAGCGTCGAAGCCTTCATGGACCAGGCCCGCGCCTATCAGGACATGGACGCCAGCGACGCCCTCGGCAAGCTCCTCATCTACTACCTGCACGGGATGAACTCCACCCACCCTATGCCGGTCCACCGCATGCAAGAACTGGACAAGTGGTATCAGAACGGCGACTACGACCGTATCATGAAGGGCCAGTACAAGCACGAAGAGAAAAGCAAGGCGAGCTGACGACCGGCGGGAGTTCGGCGGGCCGACGGCGGCCGTGGGCAGGATGGGGACAAACGAAAGAATCGGACGAATCTGTCCGATTCGTCCAATCCCGCCGACCTACGCCACCTTCCGCTTGAACACCAGCTCGTCGCTGCCCGAGACGTCCTTCGGGTTGATCGCAGTCAGCGTCTGGCCGTCGGTCGAGATCTTCAAGATCAGAGGCTCCTCGTCCTTCATCGTGACCTTGCCGTTCTCGCCGCCCATCTTAGCCATCTCTTCCTGGCTCATGCCCATCACCGTCTCCGGCTTGAGGAAGAGCTGGTCGCCCTTCTGCGTCCATTTGCCCTCGACCGGGAAGAACATCACCGTCATCGTGAAGGTCTTGTCCTTCTTGATGCTCAGCGAGAAGCTCATCATCTCGGCCATGCCTTCGGCGAACGCCTCGCCGAACTTCTCGGCCGTCGGGTCGTAGTTAGGGTCGTTCTTGCGCTTCTCGCGCTCCTTCTCCAACTCCGCCTTCATGTCGATCTTGGCTTCCCACTCGCCATAGAAGTTCTCGTAAGAGCCAGTGTTGGAGACTGACACGTCCACCATCGGGTGGTCCACGTCGGTCAAGTACATGTCGAGCGCCGACCTGTCGTACCTGCCCTCGTCGCCGTGGGCCGTCAAGTCTTCGTTTGTGCAGCCCGTGGCGGCAATGAGGAGAACCCCAAGCCCTAGGCCAATAAAAATCCGTGTG
>JANWJY010000151.1 GCA_025451715.1 Fimbriimonadaceae bacterium
GCCGTAGGCTTGGTGCTATCGTAGAGGCGTTCGACGTCCGGCCCGCTGTAAAAGAGCAGATTGAAAGCGTCGGCGGCAAGTTCGTCGGCATGGCGCTCCTCAGTGAAGAGGCGGAAGACGTCGGCGGGTATGCAAAAGAAGTTTCGGGCGACACGCACTCCCGAGAGCTCGAGCTGATCGCCTCGCGGCTGCCCAACGTCGACTGTGTGATTACGACCGCGCTCATTCCCGGCAAGCGCGCGCCGGTGCTGATCACCGAAAAAATGGTGAAGCACATGCGGCAAGGTTCGGTGATCGTGGACCTTGCGGCACCGGCCGGAGGTAACTGCGAGTGCACGGTTCCGGGCGAAGTCACGGAGTGCAACGGCGTCACCGTGGTCGGTCGAACCGACCTACTGGCGAGCATGGCCCCCGACGCCAGCAGGATGTACTCGAAGAACGTGACCGCCTTCTTGAAGGTCATCGTAAAGGAAGGTGCCCTCAACCTCGACATGGCTGACGAAATAGTGAAGGGAACCCTTGTGACACACGAGGGGAAGATCGTACACGACGTCACTCGACTTGCGTTGGAACGAGGTGGAGGAGGAACGCCATGACACTGATCGCCGTCATCACGATTTTCATACTTGCAGTCTTCGTCGGCCTCGAAGTGATCGCCAAGGTGCCGCAGACGCTGCACACTCCGCTGATGTCCGCGACGAACGCGATCCACGGCGTCATCCTCGTCGGCGGAGTCATCGTACTGGGCCAGGCCAACGACCCGCTCTCACTGTTCCTCGGCTTTCTCGCGACCGTGTTCGGGGTCATAAACGTCGTCGGCGGGTTCGTGGTCACAGACCGCATGCTCGAGATGTTCATCCGTAAGCCGAAGAAGGGGGCGAAGTGAACGGCGACTTTATCAACGTTTGTTACCTGTTGACCGCCGTGACGTTCATGCTCGCCCTAAAGCTGATGAACGGGCCGAAAACGGCCAGGTTGGGAAACCTGCTCGCTGCGTGTGGAATGGCCCTCGCGATCGCTGCCACGTTCTTTATCAAGGACGAGAACGGGGAATCGCTCGGCAACCTCCCGTGGATCGCGCTTGCTTTCTTGCTCGGTTCGTTCCTGGGCGCCTGGTCCGCCCGCAGGGTTCAGATGACGGCGATGCCCCAAATGGTGGCGCTGTTCAACGGCCTTGGTGGTGGCGCGGTGGCGCTCGTCGCCCTCGTGGAGTATCCGCACCTGTTCGCGGGGAACTTCGTGAAAAGCGTGCCGCTCGTCACGACGGTGCTCAGCCTAGTCATCGGCAGCGTCAGTTTTTCTGGGAGCATGATCGCGTACGGCAAACTGCAAGAGCTGCTGACCGGACGACCCATCACTTGGCCCGGGCAAAAGTTCATCAACTTCGCCCTGTTCATCGCAGTCGTAGCAGTCGTTGCGTTTCTGATGAACGGCGTCCCGTCCGTGTCGCTGCTCTACGGATTGCTCGGGATGGCCTTGCTCCTCGGAGTCACCCTCGTCCTGCCTATTGGCGGCGCGGACATGCCCGTCGTCATCTCGCTCCTCAACTCGTTCACGGGCTGTGCTGCGGGCCTTGCAGGTTTCGTGCTCGACAACACGGCCCTGCTGATCGGCGGCGGCCTAGTCGGAGCGAGCGGCCTGATCCTCACGCTTGAAATGTGCAAGGCCATGAACCGCCCGCTCAGCAACGTCATCTTCGGGGCGTTTGGCGGCGGCAACGCGGCTGGCGCACTCGAGTCCTCCGGAAAGTCCGGAACGGTGCGCAGCTACTCCGTCGAAGACGCCGCGATCATCTTCAGCAGCGCAAACAGCGTCATCATCGTCCCGGGCTACGGCATGGCTGTCGCCCAGGCGCAGCACGTCGTGAAGGAGCTAGCGGAGAAGCTCGCCGCGCGCGACATCGACGTGAAGTACGCGATCCATCCCGTCGCCGGGCGCATGCCCGGCCATATGAACGTGCTGCTCGCCGAGGCGGACGTGCCCTACGAGCAGCTCTTCGACCTCGACGAGATCAACTCGGAGTTTCCTCAGACCGACGTCGCGCTCGTGATCGGCGCGAACGACGTCGTCAACCCCGCCGCCCGATACGACAAGGCAAGCCCGATCTACGGCATGCCGATCTTGGACGTGGACAAGGCGCGGACCGTCATCGTCTCCAAGCGCAGCATGAGCCCTGGATTTGCAGGGATCGACAACGAGCTCTTCATCAACCCGAACACGATCATGGTGTTCGGCAACGCAAAGATCACCATCGCCAAGCTCTCTGCCGCCCTCGACGCGCTTTAGGGGATCAAAGAAAAGTGGTGCGCGGGAAAGGACTCGAACCTTCACGCCTTGTGAGCGCTACCACCTCAAGGTAGTGCGTCTACCAATTCCGCCACCCGCGCACACGGGAGACACGGATTATACCTACGCTCTCGGGAGGCCCAGACCTACCCTTCTTGTCGCCCCTCGATCGCCGCAAGGAGCACTCCGGCGGCCACTTTGAGCCTCGGATCGATCCTGTTCTGTGGATCCATCGTGAAGTCCATCGACAGCCAGTACACGAACGGGTTGAAGTGCTGCTTGAAGTCGGCCACGCGCGTTCCGTCGATCAAGAGCATGTCGTAGTTCTGCGGCACGAGGTTGGTCAAGAACCGCCGAAGCAATGCCAAGAACTGGCTGTCCTCGATCACCTTCGCGATCTCGCGGTCGTTCGCGTCCATCACGATCCACTCGTCACGGATCATCGACTGCCATCCCTTTCGCTTGAACGCGCCGACCTTTTCGCGGGTCTCGGCGTCGAAGACGTCGTACGCACCAGCGAAGTCAAAGACCTGGCGCGCCTGAATGCTGAGCGCTTCGCGCGTGCCGCCCTCATCGTGGTACACACGGATGTCCTCCTTGAGCTTGAACCCCTTCTGGTGGCTGAACAGCACAAGATTGCCGCTGGCATCGTAGATGCGGAAGTTCGAGCCGATGAGTTTGAAGAACTGCCGCTTGAGCTCGAAGCGGCCGCCGCTCCAGTTCACCGTGGTGAGCATAGGGCGGAGATTACACCACTACGGATAGATGCCGCGCATCACGGTGGCGTCGGCCACCCGCTTGACCCCGATGATCATCGCGGCGGTGCGCATGTCCGTCTTGTGGGCCCTCATGGCCTGGTCGACGGCGGAGTAAGCGTGCCGCATGATCCTGGACAGCCTCTCGTTGACCTGCGACTCCTCCCAGAAGAAGTTCTGCAGGTCTTGCACCCACTCAAAGTAGCTGGTCACGACGCCGCCAGCGTTCGCGAGGATGTCGGGGATCACCAAGATGCCCTTGTCGTTGAATATATCGTCCGCGTCCGGCGTTGTGGGCCCGTTCGCGCCCTCAACGATCAGTCTCGCCTTCACTTTGTCGGCGTTGCCCTTGTGCAGCTGTTGCGAAATCGCTGAAGGGATCAGCACGTCGCACGGAAGCTCGAGCAGTTGCTCGTTTGTGACGCTCTCGCACTCCTTGAAGTTGTGGATTCCGCCGTCAATGCCGCTGTAGCGCTGGTACAGGTCGTGGATCGGGAGCCCTTCTGGGTTGTAAATGCCTCCGCGCGCGTCGCTGACTCCGACGACCTTAGCCCCCAGGTCGTTCGCGAGCCGCGCCGCAACGGAGCCCACGTTTCCAAACCCTTGTACAACGACCTTGCAGTTGCTCACGTCGAGGTTGATGATCTTCGCGGCCTCTTCCATCGAAACGATGACGCCGCGGCCGGTCGCCTCGACGCGACCCTCAGACCCGCCCAGCTCGATCGGCTTTCCCGTCACGACGCCGGGCACGGTGTATCCCGCGTGCATCGAGAACGTGTCCATGATCCAGCCCATCACAGTCGGGTTCGTGCCGATGTCGGGCGCAGGGATGTCGCTGCGCTCGCCCAGGATTCCGGTGATCTCGGTCACGAACCGGCGAGTCATTTTCTCAAGCTCGCGCCGCGAGAGCTTCTTAACCTCGACGCGTACGCCGCCCTTAGCTCCGCCATAAGGGATGTTCACGACGGCGCACTTCCACGTCATCCACATCGCCAGCGCCGTGGTCTCGTCCAGGTCGACGTGGTGGTGGTAGCGGATGCCGCCCTTTGTCGGGCCGCGGCTCGCGTTGTGCTGAACGCGGAAGCCCTCAAAGACTTGGACTTCTCCGTTGTCCATGACCACGGGGAAGTTGACGATGACCTGCCGCTTTGGCCGAGCGAGGGCCTCGTGCAGGCCCTCGTCTAAATCGAGGTAGCGAGCGGCCGTCGCAAGCTGTCGACGGGCCATCAACAAGACGTTTTCGGGTTCAGTCATTGGCGCTAGTTCACCTTCGGGCGCAGCGTCCGTCGCATGAGTGCGTAAAGCGGGATGGCCAGCACGCCGTTGTACATTGCCGCAACAATTGTAGCCCGAAGATACGGCCAGGTTTCCGGAGGGGGGGCCGGAATCATCAGGAGCAGGTGGGACACGACCGTGCCTGCCAGTACGACCAGCCCGACATACCAGGGCCGGACGTCCAAGTCCAGTCTGCTGACGTAGCCCGCCGCGTAAGAGACCAGGGTGCTGCTGATCGTGAGGCTCGACGTGTCTGCCCCGGCCACCCCGCCGTGTAGTAGCCCTCCCACAAAACCCAGCACGGCGCCGATCGTTGGCTGGAAGAACACTGCACTCGAAAGCGCGACTATGAGAAGGATGTCTGGCGCCGCACCAGCAATCGTCATGTGCGGCGCAGCCGCGAGCTGCAGTGCTGCACCAAGCCAAAAGGCGAAGAACAGCGTCAGGAAAGGACGGATGCGGCTCATTTGAGGACGAACACCTCGCTGAGCTCTCCCATGACTAAGCTCGGTAGCACGAACACACGCTTTGCACCAAACTTCTCATCGTCGACCGACTCGATCACGATGCCGATCCGAATCCCCGCAGGGATGTACTCAGAAATGCCCGATGTGACGACGGGCGAGCCGACGAGCACGTCCGTCGATCCAAACACTCCCATCGAGAGCCTCGTTGCAGTCGCACCACTGATGATGCCGATAATTCTCGGCTCGCCCTCGATCGCTGCCGAGATCTTGATGGCCGGGGACGTGATCAAGAGCACGCGGCTGCGATTGGCGTCAGCGACCTCGATGATTCCGACTAGCCCCTTGGCAGCGATAACGGGCTGGTACTTCTTAATCCCGTCGTTCGCGCCGCGGTCGATGATGATGCTGTTCTGTCCTGGCGACTGCCCGATGATGTTCGCGTACACCTTCTTGCGCGTTGGCGGCGCGACGTAGTCGTTCATCTCCCGCAGCGCGTCAATCTGTCCCTGCAGCCGGTCGAGCGTCTCTTGGTACTGCTTCATGCCCTCGAGCTCGGCGGTCAAGCGCTCGTTCTGGCGGCTCAGCATGTCCGCGTCGCGAACGCCCTTGAGAAACTTCTCCGTGTACGACAAGGAATTGCTGACGACCTGGGCCGGCGGTGCGACAAGGCCCTGGATCAGCAGGGTGACGGGGTCGGACCGACCGTTGTTTCGCGCGGCGGTCTGTATTTGGCCGAGCACGAACCCAGCGACACACAGCCCAGCGAGGACGATCCAGTCAGGGCGCTTCTTTTCCTTCAGGTACGTGAAGCCCTCTCTAGTATCCGCCGCATTTCGGGGTCATCGTGGATCATGTCGAGCATTCTGCCCGTGCCGATCGCGACGCAACTGAGCGGGTCCGGCGCAACGTGGACCGTCATGCCAGTCTCCTCGGCGATCAATCGGTCGATTCCGCGCAGAAGCGCACCGCCTCCCGCTAGCACGATGCCGTTGTTCATGCAGTCCGCGGCCAGCTCTGGCGGTGTCGCCTCGAGCGTCAGTTTTACGGCCTCGACGATCTCGTTCAAGGGTTCCTGGATCGCGACGCGAATCTCCTCGCTGGTGAGTTCCGCGCTGCGTGGGAGCCCTGTCACAAGGTCGCGGCCCTTTACGGGCATCGACAGCTCTTCTTCCAATGGATACGCACTGCCGATTTCGAGCTTGATCTGCTCAGCCGTGCGGTCACCGATGTAAAGGTTGTATGCGCGGCGCACGTATGACGCTATCGCTTCGTCAATCTCATCGCCAGCGATACGGATCGAACGCGCGTGGACGATTCCCGCGAGCGAGATGACCGCGACCTCCGTCGTACCGCCGCCGATGTCGACGATCATCGATCCGACGGGCTCTCCGATAGGGAGGCCCGCGCCGATCGCCGCCGCCATCGGTTCCTCGATGACGTACGCCTGGTGCGCGCCTGCCTTCTTGCACGCATCGAGCACTGCGTCTCGCTCGACCTCCGTTACTCCACTTGGTATTCCCACCACGACCGTGTTGTAGAGCGCGAAGCCGTGCATCTTGCGCGCCATGCGCACGAACTCCTTGATCATCTCGAGAGTCTGGTCGTAGTCGGCGATGACTCCGTCCTTGAGCGGCCGTATGGCTACGATGTTTGCTGGTGTCCGGCCGAGCATCTTCTTGGCCTCCTCGCCGACCTTGAGGACCTTGCCCGTGTTCTTGTCGACCGCGACGACGCTCGGTTGGCGGATTTGGATGCCTTTGCCAGCGACGTAAACGACGGTGTTCGCCGTGCCGAGGTCGATTCCGACATCAAGGCTCAGCTTTTGAAGAAGATTTTTGATGAAGGAGGGGACGCCGATCCTCGCCATCAGAAGTTCCTTCGACTAGTCTGGCATAAATAACAGGCACTCGCCTCCAGTTGGGCATTCGGCGTTCTCATGGTATGTCGTCGGTACGGCGACGCTTGAAACTTACTGTCATGCGATTGCAACACGAAAAATCAAACGGGCCCAAAGCCGAATCTGCGCTTTGGGCCCGAAAGCCTGTGAGTACGCGAGCCGAGGACTAGCCGCCAGCTCTGGTCGCGCCCGAGAGTGCGGGTCCCCCACCTGCGCCAGCCGGGCCCCCAACGGGTCCACCACCAGCGCCAGCCCCTGCTGCTCCGCCACCGCCAGGAAGGCTGTTGGCGTACTTGACGTTAGCCGGAACGGGCTGGGCGTCAGTCGTCACGACAGTGGGTGGCGGCGCGATGGGTGCCGGCTCACGCTTCTGGAAGAAGAAGGCGAGGGAAACGCCGATGCAGACCAGGATAACGGCGCCTGCCACGATCAGATCGTTCTGGTTCTTCAAATCAATGCTCCTGTCTCTGCCACCTATGATAGCAGATTCGAACTAGTGTCTAAAGTGTCTGACGCCGGTGAAGACCATGGGGATACACAACCTGTCGGCCGCCGACACGACCTCGTCGTCCTTCTTGCTGCCCCCAGGCTGGACGATGCAGCCGATCCCAGCCTCGGAGGCCGCCTCGATGCTGTCCGGGAACGGGAAAAAGGCGTCGCTGGCCAAGGCGGCCCCCTTGGACAGCTCCCCGGCCTGGTTCAGTGCCAGCCTAACGGACTGCACGCGGTTCATCTGACCAGCCCCTACCCCCAGGAGCCGGTTTGGCGTGCACAGCACGATGGCGTTCGACTTGACGTGGGGCACCACGCTCCAGGCCAGGCGCAGCGCTTTCATCTGGTCTTCGCTGGGCTCGTGCTTGGTCACGACCCGCCACTCGCCCGAGGGGTCCTCGTCCGAGTCCTGGACTAGTGCCCCTCCCCGGACCGCCCGCACGGTCAGATAGCTCCTGGTGGGCGACAGGGCGGCCTCCAGCAGGCGCACGGCCTGGCCCCACCCCGCCCTGTCCTTGAAGACCACCTGGGCTTCCTCCGAAATCGATGTGGCTATGACCACCTCGAGAAAGTTGCCCTTTTCGGTCATGACTTCCGCGGTCACTCCATCGAGGGGGCCGTTGAACGCGGCGATTCCCCCGAAAGCCGAGATCGGGTCGGACTCCCGAGCGAGCCGATAGCTCTCACCGGCGTCGGACCCGATGGCCGCACCGCAAGGGTTGCCGTGCTTGATGATCGCGCAGGCTCCAGCAGGCAGGTCGCAGACCAGCTCCCATGCCCCCTCGCTGTCGAGCACGTTGTTGTAGCTCAGCTCCTTGCCCCAGAGCTGCTTTGCGCGAGCAATCCCGCCAGGCGTCAAAGGGTCTGTGTAAAGCGCCGCGCTCTGGTGAGGGTTTTCGCCATATCGCATCGACTGCGAACGCCGGTATCCGACCGTCAGCCTCTCTGCGAGTGCGTCCTCACCCGCCGCGCCGGTTAAGTAGCGCGACACGACGGAGTCATAGAACGCTGTGTGGCGGAACGCTTTCGCCGCGAGTGCGAGGCGCATGTCTGCGATCGATCCCCGCTTGAGCGCGCCAATGACCTCGTCGTAATCGACCGGATCTACGACGACTGCGACGTTCGCCCAGTTCTTGGCCCCTGCGCGCACCATCGCAGGACCGCCGATGTCGATGCTCTCGATCGCCTCTTCGAGATCGTGATTGCCAGAGACCGTCTTTTCGAACGCGTAGAGATTGACGCAGAGGAGATCAATGCCGACGATGCCCGCTTCGCTCATCTGCGCGAGATGGTCGGGGTTGCGGCGGTCACCGAGAAGACCGCCGTGCACGAGCGGGTGCAGCGTCTTCACACGGCCGTCAAGCATCTCTGGAAAGCCGGTCACCTCACTGACCTCTTTGACCGCAATGCTGAGCTCGTGCAGCATCTTAGCGGTCCCGCCGGTGCTGACGATCTCAAACCCGAGCTCTGCGAGCGCGCGCGCGAACGATTCCACGCCGCTCTTGTCGGTGACGGAGATGAGTGCTCTTGGCATGGCTATGGGTTGTCGATGATTCGCGTCTTGACGGTGACTTCTTTTTCGGCCGTCACTCCCTCGTCGTCATAGACGACGAGCTTGAAGGTCGTGTCCCCCGTGACGACTCTGTCAATCTCCCCTTGTGACTCGGTGAAGGGCGGGCTCGTGCGACCGTTCTCGACGAGCTCGATCCTGCTCGCGTTGTTGACCTGCCACGTCAGCGTCACTCGTCCGTCGAGCGGATCGACGAATGCAGGAACGGCACGGAACACGATAATTGAAGCCTTGCTGCCCTTAACGATCCTGACGTGCACTGTCCGCTCCACCCGCTGACCCGCAGAGTTCTCCGCTCTCAGCACGTAGTCGAACTCGCCCTCAACAAGTGCCGTCAGTGGCACCCCATCCTTGTCCAGGTCGAGTTCGACACCGACTGGTGAGAGCAGCGCGTACGTTACGGATTCGCTCAGCTTGTACTGCACGATGTAACTCTCACCGACCTTCAGCTCGTTAGGGGTCACCGTAAACTCGAGAATCTGCGGCTCGGGTGGAACCTCGCGTTGGAGGATCGTGACGAGCCGCGTCTTGACACCGCTCTCAATGCGACCGTTGTACGCCTTGATCAAGACTTCGATCCGCCTGCCAAACTGGTCGAGCTCCGGGAGCTCGCTGGACTGTATCGTCTTTCGTCCGCTCGGCGCGAGGTCCGGGAAGATCTGGCCGTCCACAGAAAGCTCGACGGACTTTGCGTGCGACGCAGACCATTCGATCGTGAACGAGTCTCCGACCGTTACATTCTCGGGAGAAACGCTGAACGCGTCAACCACCGGCCTCTTCGGCAATAGCACGATGAACGCCGCAAGGATGAACACAAGGAGGGCAGCGAGCCACATGATTCCTGGCGTGATCAGCGCGCGCTGTTCGATCTGGGCGTGCGTCGCCGTTGCGATCGTCCTTTCGTCCATGCTCCTTGCAGAGACCGTCAACTGCTGCAGCCGCGCGTTCGCTAGGAGGGGCGACTTCACGGCCGTTGCCGTTACGGTAACTTCCCTTTGCGCACCGGCTGCGACGGTCACCTGTTCTTGGTCGAACTCGAACGAGAAGAGCTCATCGTGGTCGCTCGCGAACAGCTTGACCGAGTGCTCCACGTTGCCCAGGTTCATCACAGTCGCGTGGAACACAGTCTCGCGCGACAAGGGCGAGACGAAACCGCGCCTTGGCTGCA
>JANWJY010000152.1 GCA_025451715.1 Fimbriimonadaceae bacterium
CAAAAAGCCGTGAGCCGCAAACACTTCGGTACTGACGGCGTCCGTGGGGTCGCCAACGAGAAACTGACGCCAGAGTTTGCGTTCTCGATGGGTCAGGCAGCCGGTCGCTGGCTCGTCGCTTCTGGACAGTCTCCGCGCGCCGTGATGGGACGCGACACGCGCCGTAGCGGGCCCATGCTCGGCGCGGCGCTCGCGTCGGGGTTTTGTTCGGTAGGCGTCGATGTTGTCGCGATGGGAGTCGTACCGACAGGGTGCGTCAGCTTTGTCGCACGTACAGGCGAATTCGACATTGGTGCCGTGATCTCTGCCAGTCACAACCCTGCGCCCGACAATGGTATCAAGCTGATGGGCCACGATGGCTGCAAGCTCCCTGAATCGGTTGAGGAGGAGATCGAGCGGCTGATGGAGACGCCATTGAGAACTCGCCCGCTCGGCTCATACGTCGGCGACCTAGTCACCGACCGAAGCGAGGTCAGCAGGTACATGCAGTTCCTGGAGTCGCTTGTGCCCGAGGGGCTGGACGGACTGAACCTGGCGGTCGACGGCTCGCACGGTGCGGCATTTGAGCTTGGGCCCGAGATCTTCCGTGCGCTCGGTGCGTCCGTGAAGTGCATCGGCGTCTCGCCCGACGGCATGAACATCAACGCTGGCTGCGGGGCGACGAAGCCTGAAGCGGTTCAAGAGTTCACGAAGTCGAGTGGTTCGCACTTCGGCGTCTCTTTCGACGGCGATGCCGACCGCGCTGTGTTCTCGGATGAGAAGGGAAGGTTGATAAACGGGGACAGGACGATGGCGATTTGGTGCGCGCACTGGTCGAAGCAGGGCGCGCTCAATCCGCCGATCGTCGTTGGAACGGTCATGAGCAACGGGGGGTTTGAGGCGTACATGAATTCTCAGGGGATCAGTCTCGAGCGCACGCCAGTCGGCGACAAGCACGTAGCCCAAAGGCTCCGCGATACGGGCGCGAAGGTCGGCGGCGAGCAGAGCGGTCACATCATCTTTCCTGAGCACGGCCCGACAGGCGATGGACTAGTCACCGCGCTTGAAGTGTTGCGAGTGCTCAAGCGCGAGGGAAGGCACGCCAGCGAGTTCTATGGCGACTTTGAGAGCTTTCCGCAGCTCCTGGTGAACGTAAAGGTGAGCGACCAGAAGGGATGGGACTCTGTGCCTGCGGTGGCCGCTGCGCTTAAGAACGCGGAGACCGAGCTCGACGGCAATGGTCGCATCAGCGTCCGTGCCAGCGGCACGCAGCCGATGCTCAGGGTCATGGTAGAGGCGAACAGCTCGCAACTGCGCGACAGACTTGTGGACGAAATCGTCGGTACGCTCCAGCGCGAGCTTTCCGGGGAGATTTACAGCCGAGTGGACTTGACTTATGCTTTGGGCGATTGACGTCGGCAACACGCACACGGTCGTCGGACTCTACGACGGCGAATGGAGGCAGCTCTGGCGCCTCGACACCCACCACTATTCGACCGAAGACGAGCTTGCGCAGATCCTGAGAGGGCTGTGTGATTTGTCTTCTGTCGGTTTCACTGCAGACGGGGTCGTGATCGCGTCGGTCGTGCCCAGGCTGGACCGTGTGCTTGAGACTTTCGCCACAAAGTGGCTCAAGACAACTCCGAAGTTCCTCAGGACCGGCGACCAAGTCGGGCTCAAAGTCGACTACAGCCCGTCGAACGCGGTCGGTGCGGATCGCCTTGCGAATGCTCTTGGCGCCCTCGCTAAGGTGAAGCCGCCGTTGATCGTCGTCGATTTCGGCACTGCCACGACGTTCGACACTGTCGACAAGGACGGAACCTACGTTGGCGGGGCGATCATGCCAGGGCCGGAAGTCGGAGCTGCGTCTCTCGCCTCCCGTACGGCAAAGCTCCCTTCAGTTTCACTGGAGCGGCCAGGCGCTGCAATAGGGAAGAACGTCGTCGGCTCGCTCCAATCGGGCATAGTGCTCGGCTACGCCGACGCGGTGGACGGACTCGTGAGAAGGATCAAGAAGGAGCTCGGCGGCACAGTTTCCGTGCTTGCGACCGGCGGGCTCGGTGAAGTCTACACAGACGTTTGTGAAGAGATCCAAGAGTACGACCCGCACTTGACCCTCGATGGACTGCGTATCGCGATGGAACGAATGAAGGGCTAGAACTCTTCGCCTAGCGCGACCTTCTTGAGCATCTCTTCAAACCGCAGCGGGTCTTTTACAATCTTTTGGCCAAAATAGGTCGAGCCCATGTTGAACGCAATGCCCGAGACTCCGGCGCGCCGCGTGTATTTGCTGATCTTGCCTGCGATGATCCAGTCGGCGGCCTTGTCCATGTTCGGCTCGGGCACTAGGTACCTCGCCATCATGCGCAGCCACCGGTCAATCGGATGGATATAGATGCGGTCTGCGGGCTCGACCTTGTCCTCATAGCCGAACAGATACACCACATCGCGCATAAAGGTGGAAGTGCTCTTTGGCCCGACCCCGCGGATGTCGACGATGCGCTCGAACTGCGGCTCGAGCCGCCGCGTCTGCGCGATGCCGTCGAGCATCCAGTTTGCGATGGATCCGACTCTGTCGCTCTGGAAGATCTCTTGCTCAAGTTCGAGCATGCCTTGGATCAGCCCACGGTTCTGAGCCTCATTGTTCTTGCGGCGTCTTTCCAGACAGACAGCGGCAAACGCCTCCCATAGGGCCGTCCCGTCTTCGAGCTTCATGACTTCGTCAAAGCTTCCATCGGCCTGCACGCGGACGACTGCCTCAGAGGCAAACGTAGCGAGCTCGTCGCGGTCTTTGCCTCGCCGCGCAAACGCATAGTGGCAGTAGAAGGCGAGCAGGCTCCCGCGCGACGTCATGTACGCCTCTCGGATCAGCTCGGGATCTTCTTGTTCGATGCCTAGCACACGACGGAGGTGAGGGTACAGGAACTCGTCAGCGTACTTCTTGCCGAACTCCTCGGCCACCCGCTTGAATACCTTGACCGCCCGCGGGTCGAGTTCAATCGCGGGAGGCCGCTGTCTCCTTTCACGCTCCATTTTTTGTTTCTACTGCCGCCGACGCTTCAGAAACGCGCGTCGGCCGGCAAAACGGTCAAAACGGGCAGCGTAGGTGTCTGCGGGCCGCCTCCTTGGCGCATCCTGCGGAACACCTGCCATACGAACTCTGTGACAGGAATCTGGTTTGACCGGAAGTCCGTCAAGATGTCGACGACCGCCTGCGTGTAGGCCCCGACCTCCTTCCCGCCGGTTACAAGCGAATTGATAGGATTGCCAGGAATCGTCGCGTGCGCCTGAGAAACGCGGCCGAAGAGCGGCGTCTCCTTACCGAAGTAGAGGCCCGCCGTGATCGGTCGCGCTACCTGAGTGAACGCGAATACGCTCGCGCCCTTTTGGATGAACGCCTTGTAGATGTCGCTCACCGCGACCATTCTGGACGAGTCCTGAGGCGTCTCGGCATCGATTCCCGCATAGTAGTCCTTGCCCGCGATGTTGAACCCAAGTCCGGAGTAATAGACGAACACAGTTCCGTCCTGCGGCATCCGGTCAGCGATCGCCTTCACGCTCGCCATGATTTGCGCGGCCGTCGCGTTTACCACGACGTCGATGTTGGCCTCGGCGTAGCCCGCGTGCTGCACCAGCGCGTCGCGGATGAGCACCGCGTCGGAAGCCGCATAGGCGATTTTCTCATCGGCCATCATGCTTTCGCCGTTGCCAATGATGATCGCGTACTTGGTGGGAATGACCGGAACACGGCCTGCGAGGGCAGTCATTTCGCCCTGTAAAGGCGGCGAACCTATCGCAGTCGTCCCCGTTCCTGCAGAATTGAGCTGTGCTGCCGGGATTACCGTCGTTTTGGGTCCCGTGCCTGTCGAGCCTCCTGACCTCTGGATCAGGTTATTGACCTCGGCCCTCTCCTCCGGTGTGAGGAGGGCCCCATCGACCTTCCACTTGAGCGAGCCGCGCTGAGAGTCAAGCATCGCCTTGTTGGCGTCGAGCTTTTGAATGTCGTTGACATTCGCGTAAATACGATTAAGGAAGAAGTAAGTCTCAGCGCTGCCCTGACCTTTGGCGAGCAAGACCTCGAACTGTTTCGCTGCCTCCTCGAGGGCCGCCGTCCTCTCTCGACCTTCCAGGAGGAAGGCCTGACGATAGGCGCAGTAGGCCGCGCCAAAGTTTGGCGAGTACGGGGATCCATTTCGCCACTTTCGCGGTTCAGTGACGGGGCCGGGTAGTGAAGTCGGATCGCTCTGGTCTTCTGGCCTGAGGGCAATCGCCTCAGCGAACGCTGAGCGCGCACCGGACCAGTCGCCCGCCGACATGAGCGCAAGCGCTTTGTTATAGGCGTCGCTCCAGCCTTGCGCGTTGGCTAAGCCAGCAACGAGGAAGAAGAGGACGAGGGTCAGTGAGCGAATCTTCATTTTCCGCCTAACAAGTATGTGATCGAAAGAGCAACGTCGAGAGCGCTTCCGCTCGTCGGCTTCGCAAAGCTCAGGTCGAGCGCGAAGTCGGAGCCCAGCGGTCGGTACCCCGCGCCAAATGTGAACGCGTCTCTGTCACGAAATCCGTCGCCACCGGCGGGCACGACCGTGTACCCAAACCGCAACGGCATCCTCGCATTCCAGCGAACCATGCCGAACTCCATGCCGACGTTGAACACCGTGTAGCTCTCACGTGCGAAGACCTTGTTGGTCTGGCCGCCGAAGAAGTGTGAGGCCTGCGCGCCGTACAGGAGGTACTCGTTGTTCGACTTGTCCTTTCGCGTCGCAAAGCCCGCTGAGACCCGACCAGGAATGCGGTCGAGATAGCTCTCCGTTTCGGCGTTGCCAGAGAGGTCGATCGGAGACTGGGCGCTGATTCCGAAGCTCGAGTTTCCACCGACTGACATCATCGCTCCGGCGACGATGCCAAACCCGAGTCCCGAGCCCGAGTTGTCTGCTGATACCGAGCCGACAAACGTGCTTCCATTGAAAAGGTCGTAGTCCTGCCGGTTGAGGATGTACTGGTTCGCGATCACAAGGCCAACTCCGTAATTGGCCCCGCCACCGGTGGAGCCTGCGCCGTACGAGATCGTGAACAAGTCTGTCTGGGACCGGAAGAGCTCTTCGTAGTTCTCAACCGTGAGCGCACCATCCGACAAGCCGCTTCCAGACCGCTCGTCGCGGAAAAACCCTGAGCGCGTATAGCTGACGCCCAGCGCGCCCCGACCCATAGGGAACGCGTAGCCCACGTGCGTCATGCCAAACGCACCCGAGTCCAGCTCGGTCGAAAAGTCCGGGTCGTTGAAATCGCCCGATATCGTGGTACGCGATTCGGGCATGTTGCGGTATGCGACCCCGTATTGGGCTTGCGATATGAATCCGAGCCCTGCCGGGTTAGCGTTGGCCGAAAACGTGTTTGAGTCAGTAACGTACGTCGCACCGCCGAGTCCCATCGCCCTGCCTCCGGCGTCCAGCGCGGTCATGAGGTCGGGGATCTGGGCGGTGGCGCTGACGCTCAGCGTCAGCGCGAGTGTGGCGAGAGAGAAGAGCTTCCTTGCGTTCACTTTGCTTTTCCTTTGTAGTAATGACTTCCGACAGTGACTAGTTGCCGTTCCTGTTGCGTGTGTCCCCTGAGTTCCGGTCCTCACCTCTGGTCCTACCTCGGGTCATGCTGACAACGACCTCTTGAACCACGGCCACGTTTCCCGCGCGGTCGATGGCGTCAATGACGATCTTGAACTGGTCTGGGGTGTTCCCGGTTGTCTTGATGCGGCCCGTCCAAGTGATTGTGTCCCCGGAAGAATTGATCGACCGCCTTGGGACTAGCCCAATCAGCGCGTCGCTCATCGTCAGCATCCGGACTCTGACGCCAGTCCAGTGGATCGAGCCTTGGAACTGGTCAGAAATCTCCACGACGACGGCAAGCGTAGAGCCTGGCCTAATCGCGCTGCCAAATGTCGGGGCAAGAATCGTGGAGCTCGGGTTGATCCGGTCCACTGTGACCGCGATCTCCTTGTTGCTCGTATTCCCGGCCTTGTCCTCTACCGAGACGCTGATGGTCTGGGGGCCGTCGGTCACGACGGTCGACGAGTCCCAGTTCACGTTGACAAGGTTCGTCGAACCGCTGTTGTTCGGAATGTCGCCACCGTTGATCTGGACGCGCCACTCCTCGACGTTCGGCTCAACAAGGTCGATCACGATGGGAACGTTTCCTCGCACATATGAGCCCGCCAACGGGTTCGAGTTGCCGAACTTTGGAGCCTTGACGTCGACGATGACCGGAATCGGGGGGACGACGTTGTAGGTATTGCCTGGCTCGGTGACCTCAACTGTCAGCGTGTATGCTCCTTCTGGCGTTGATGGCGAGAAGTTCAACGGCACGTTGTTATCGATCTTGCCTTCAGAGTTCGGGGTGAAATTGCGCTGGACAGTGACGTTGACCCCTGGGTTCGAATCGAGCGTGGCCGTAACGATGACCGTGACCTCCACGACCGCTCCCGTGATCAGGAACTTGACGCTGTTCGAAGTTCCTAGGAAATCGCCTGCATTGGGGGAGGTAACCGTAATGTTGCCGGCCCAAGCCACGGTGGCCAATAGGCCGAAAACTGCTATAGCAAAGCTCTTCATATCAAACTCCTCGCGCCTGGCCCACTAGTATAGCTCAGGCTCACGGCTCAGGGCAGCCCAGATGAACTCGGCGGCGCCGCCGTTATCGTTCGACGCCACTACTAGGTCGGCTTGTTCACGGACCTCAGCCGCGCCGTTCGCCACAGCCCCTGAAAACCCGGCCCACCGCACCATTTCCAGGTCGTTCAGGTAGTCCCCGACTGCCGCGACCTCGTGACGCTGCAAGGAGAGTGCCGAAGCCACCGCCTTCAATCCGACGGACTTATCGATCCCGGGCGGCAAAAACTCGATGTATTCGGCCTCGCTCAGCACGATCTCCGCACCCGAAGAATCCAGTAGTTTTGACATTTCCTCGTGGTGCCGCAAGATGGCCTCACGGTCGTCGATGAACAGGATCTTCGTCGCCACGACCGCCCCCATCGCGGCTGGGTCGATGACGCTCTGCTCCGTAATGCCCGTCCTAGCACGGTAGATACGGGCCCACTCGCCGTCTTGGGAGAAGTACACCTCGCCCCTTGTATAGAGGTTCGTATGGACATTGTTAGTCCTGGCGTACTCGAGCACCACCCGGGCCAAGTCCTCCGGGAGGGAACTGTGGTGGATCTCCTCGCGGTCCAATCCAAGCACATAGGCCCCGTTACAGCTCACGATCGGTCCGGCGAGCCCAAGTTGGTCAGCAAAGGGAAAAATCGTGCTCACAGCTCGCCCGCTTGCCAGGCAGACGATGACTCCCTGATCGACCGCGCTCTGGACGGCTTCTCTCGCTCGCAGCGAGAGCTCGCGGTCCGAGGTCAGGAGCGTTCCATCGAGGTCAAGGGCGATCAGACGGATTTGCGGCACGGGTTCAGGTTCAAACCTACCACTTGACTGTAAAGTTGCCGGGTCTTTGAGCCGAACATTCTAGCTGTGGGTGCCGCGCGCGGAAGAAGTGGGCTGGAACGGGTCGTGTTCCGCCTCGGAGATTCATCCTTCCGGATGGATCCCGCAGCCGTGCGAGAGGTCGCGAAGACCTGGAGCGTCCTGCCTTGTTCACGGGGCGGTTCGCCAGTCTGCGGGCTGGTAAAGGTCAGGGGTAGGGCCGTTCCCGTCTACGACCTTGCGAGCCTGCTCGGATGCAAGAGGTCAAGAATGACCTCAAAGTCCCGCCTGATCGTGGCAGAAGGGGAGTACGGGGAGCTCGCATTCGTCGTCGACTCGGTTACGCGCACGGTGAACGAGCCTCGCCCGGTGTACGGAAAGGCTTTGGTTCAAATGAACGAGGAGAGCGAACTGACCGTAGACATCCGCGAAACCCAGTCCCATGCACATCTGATTTGAGAGATTATTGAAATGGCGCTCGAAGACCACTCCAGACTCATGCAGGCCTATGTCGAAAAGGCGATGGTGGACCTGCCATCGCTTCCGACCGTGATCATCCAAGTCGTCAAGGCTACCGAAAGGGAGACCGTCAGCACCCACGAGATCGAAGAGCTGATCAGCACTGACGCTGCAATCTCGACGAAGCTGCTCAAGGTCGTCAACTCTGCCTATTTCGGGATGCCAAAGCAGATCTACTCGATCAATCAGGCGATCGCAATCCTCGGCATGCACCAAGTGAGGAACCTCGTGCTTTCGATCGGCGTGCTCAACGCGCTCACCACCCCGAGCGCTCGCACAGAAGAGCTGCAGTGCGCCTTTTGGGAGCGGAGCTTCGGTACGGCGTCCTGCACTCAGCTCATCGGCCGCATCAAGAAGCTGCCAGGAAAGCAACAGGAATTGTTGTTCGTCGCGGGGTTGCTCCACGACATCGGTGTGCTATTCCTCATGACACAGTTCACGACGCCGTATCTTGAAGTCATAAGGTCCTCACATGCCAACAAGGAACCCCTCGTGATTGTCGAGCAGCGGGCTCTCCACACGGATCACGCGACGCTCGGCGGGATGCTTGCGGACAAGTGGAACTTCCCGGACGACCTCAGCGAGCTCATCGCCCGACACGAGTCGCCTCTGAGCCCCGACGAGTATCCCAGCGGGGCCTGCCTGTACATTGCTGACAGGCTCGTTTGCTCGATGTACGATGACGCTGTCTGCGGCTACTCCCAGGGACTCGACCAGTCACAGATCGCGTGGCTCGGGCTAAACGACGAGGAAGTCGTCGGTCTCCGCGAAGAAGTCCAGATCCAGATCAACCACGCGAAAGAGCTCCTTAGGCTGATTGGGTAGGCAATCTGGCATTCCTGCCGTCTAAGGGGCTGAGATTGAACCGAGAATTAGGATAGCTATGAGCATAAACGGAAGCCTTTCAGGCATCTCCTTTACGGGGCTTGCGAGCGGTATCGACTCGCAAAGCATCGTGAGCCAGCTCATGCAGATCGAAGCGCTGCCCCTGCGGCGGATGCAGCAGCAGCAGGCGATCCTCTCCAACAAGCAGAGCCTTTACGCGAGCCTCAAGTCAATGCTCGTCGCGTTCAACTCCTCTGCGAGCGCGCTCAACACAGCAGCCTCGTTCAACCCGATCAAGGCTTCATCGTCCAAAACCGACGTCGCATTGGCCTCGGCGACATCGAGCGCAGTCGCAGGCGTTTACGAGCTTGCCGTCTCGAAGCTCGCAACCACTCACAAGGCATCGAGCCTCGCACAGCCCGACGCTTCAACGGCTCTCGGCTTTTCAGGGTCCTTCATTGTCAACGGCCGGGCCGTGGCCGTCGAGGGCTCCGACTCTCTCACGTCTATTGCGGGAAAGATCAACTCTTCAGGCGGCGGAGTGACAGCGAGTGTCATCAACGGAGGAGCGGGCAACGCTTACCTGACTCTGACTTCCTCTGCCTCCGGTGCATCGAACGAGATTCAGCTTGCGAACCTATCGGGCACGGCGCTCGCATCATTGGGATTCTTGACCGGTGCCGCAGTGTTTCGCGACGCAGTCGATGCTGACTCAGTGCGCTCCTTCGGCTTCTCGAGTTCGACCGCCACGGTCTCGTCACTCATTGGCACGACCGCGAGTGGGAACTTCGACATCGGGACCGCGACGATCGCCATAGACTTTTCGACGGATACGCTCCAGTCGATCGCCGACAAGATCAACGCGGACGTCGATTCGAGCGCAACGGCGACTGTGGTCACCGTCACAAAGGACGGTAAGACGACGAAGAAGCTCGAGATCACCGGCAACGGCGGTGTGCCGCCCACGATCACGGACTCCGACGGACTTCTCGAGTCGATCGGCGTGCTTCAGCGCTCGTACGACAACGAACTCGTCGTCGCGCAGGACGCCGAGTACTCGCTCGACGGCTTCGACTTTACTAGCTCTTCGAACACTGTGACCGATGTCGTCCCCGGCGCGTCATTCACTCTTCTCAAGGCGAACGAGACGACGCCAGAGACTGCGACGCTCACCTTTAGCAAGGACACGGCGCTGATCAAGTCCAGTTTCGACAACCTCGTGACCGCGTACAACGACATCGTCGACTTTGTGCAACAGACTACAGAGTTCGACACCGAGACGTTTGCAAGCGGGCCCCTCTTCGGCGAGTCCGCAGTCGCACAGGTCGAATCGACCCTGAGCGGCCTGCTCTTCCGAGACATTGGTTCTGGCACGCTAAAGAACCTTGCGCAGATTGGGTTCGGGTTCGACACCGACGGAAAGCTCACTCTCGACTCTACAAAGCTCGACCAGACCTTGGCGAGCGATCCTGAGAGCATTCGTCGGCTCATGATGGCCGTCGGCGACTCGACCAGCAACGACCTCAAATTCATCACTAGCACGTCGGCCACCA
>JANWJY010000153.1 GCA_025451715.1 Fimbriimonadaceae bacterium
GAAGTCGGCTCCGTTCTTCGTCGACACGGTCCTGCGCGAAGTCCAGCGCGACTTCCCGAGCATCGACCTGAAGATGGGCGGGTACCGGATCGAGACCACGCTCAACTGGGAGCTCCAGAAGTACGCCGAGGAGCAGGTCGCCAAACAAGTCAAGGAGATGAGGGGCAAGCGGGTCACGACCGGCGCAATGTTCCTCTGGGACTCGGACGGCGCTGTGCTCGTTCACGTCGGCGGTGCGGATTACGACACCAACCAGTTCGACGTGATTACGCAAGGCGCGCGACAGCCGGGGTCGTCTTTCAAGCCGATCATGTACGCGACGGCGTTCGAAAACCATGTCGTGTCTCCGTCGACAGAAATCAGCAACGAGGTTTACTTCTGGGACGCAGGCGGCGGTCGCATGCAGATGGTGCACAACTCGGACGAGGTCTACGGCGGATCGCTGTCGGTCGAGCGGGGCATCATCAAGTCCTACAACGTGATCGCGGCGCGCGTGATGCGCATGGTCGGTCCAGTAAACGTTGTGGCGACGGCGAAGAACAGTTTTGGGTTCAAGAGCGACCTAGCTCCTGTGCAGTCGCTCGCGCTTGGTGCGACGGCGTGCTCGCCGCTCGAGATGGCGCGCGCGTACAGCGTTTTCAAGACGGGCGGCAACCGGGTCGAGCCTTACTTCATCCGCCGCATCATCGCGCCGAACGGCGACGTGGTCAAGCGGTACACCCCGCGCATCGTGCGCAACGTGATCAGCTCGGACACGGCCCGCACGATGGACACGATCCTGTACAAGGCGGCGCACTCGGGCACGGGCGCTTCAGTCACGCGAACCGGTGCGATCAACGTGCGCGGCAAGACCGGAACGACCAGCGATTATCGCGACGCTTGGTTCTGCGGATGGACCGACCGGTTCATCGGCGTCGCGTGGGTCGGCGGTGAGGTCCGGGTCGGCAACCGATGGGAGTACCGGTCGATGAACCGAGTGTTCGGCGGCACTTCAGCAGGGCTCTTCTGGGGCCGCATCGTCAAGAGAGCGCAACAAGTCTTGGGTGAGGCGAAGTCTGACTTCGACCCGTATTACGGAAGCAACCAGATCGACCTCGAGCCGGACCCCGAGGGCAACGGGTTCGAAGAGCTCCCGCCGATCGATCCTGACACGCTTCCTCCGCTCAACGACGGCTCGAACGCGACGGGTGGGCCGCCGCGGCGCAACTCGCCGCCGCCGATCATGGATCCAGGGCGCGACGAGCGCACGCTCGACATCGTTTACGTGGAGGTGTGCGCGGACTCTGGCGGGCTCGCGACGCTCTACTGTCCTGAGCGCGTGAAGAAACCGTTCCTCGAGGGCTCTCAGCCCAAGCTAAACTGTCCGACGCACGTTCCACCGCGGTAGACGATGTCGGTCATACACACCCCCAGGCACGCAACGCTGGACGAGAGACAGCTCTTCATCCCTGCGATGCTCGCTCTGGTGATGGTGTTCTTCCTGTTCCGCCTTTGGTACGTGCAGATCGTGCGCGCCGAAGCGCTGACGGCTGAGGGCGTCGCCACCGGCGTCGATGTCGTGCTACGGCTCGCGCCGCGCGGTCGGATCGTAGACCGCAACGGGGTGGTGTTGGCGGGCGTGCAGGAGAACGCCGTGGTGACTGCGGTCTACGACACGGTCGAGAAGAACCCGGAGGCGGTGAGCGAGGTCGCGGGCATGCTCGGCGTGACTCCGGCGCGCCTCAAACAGCCTTTGAAGCAATGGGACCCGTATGTTCCGAGCGTGGTGCACGTGGGTGTCAAGCCCGAGGCCGCCTCTTACATCGCAGAGGCGGGTGACAGGCTCCCTGGGTTTGCGATCGAGTTCCAGCCGACGCGTACGTATTACGAGCCACTTGCGCTCTCTCACGTGATGGGCTACGTTTGGAAGCCCTCTGAGAAGGAGGAGAAGCGGCTGAAGGAGCAAGGGATCGAGCCGCAGACCTACGTCGGGCGCGCGGGGTTCGAAGCGCAGTACGAGAAGCTGTTGATGGGCGTGCCTGGGGCGGAGCAGATGGCGGTCGACCCGCAGATGCGGCCGTTACGGACGATTTCTGTGGATCGGCCGGTGCCCGGAGAAGAACTGGTGCTCGCACTGGACATCCGCCTGCAGCGTTTGGCGACTCAGCTGCTGGCAGGTCGGAAAGGCGCGGTGGTCGCGAGCGACCCGCGGACGGGGGAGATCCTGTGCCTGGTCAGCAGCCCGAGCTTCGACATCCACCTTTACGACAACGGGATCAGCAGCGCGGACTATGCCCGGCTGAACACGGACAAAGCGAAGCCGATGATCAACCGCGCGATCCAAGGGCAGTACCCGCCGGGATCGACGTTCAAGATCGTGACGAGCATCGCTGCGCAGCTCGCAGGCGTGTTCGACCCGACGCGGCGCGTGACGTGCAACAGTACGTATAAGCTCGGCAACAGGACGTGGACCTGCCTCGGTCGGCACGGCAGCGTGGATTTCAAGGCTGCGATGGCCGCGTCGTGCAACGTTTACTTTTACGACCTCGCGACGAGGGCGCGTCCCGCAAACATTCAGAAAGCGATCAAGGCGCTTGGGCTGGGCAACAAGCAGTACATCGACTTGCCGCACGAGAGCAAGGGGATCGCGCCGCAGGGAGAGTACATCGAGAGCGAGACACCAAGGCGGAAGTGGATGCCGTACGACACGCTGAACGTGGGCTTCGGGCAATGGCCGGTGGTACTGACACCGTTGCAAATGCTGTCAGTCGTGTCCATCGCTGCGAACTCTGGGAAGGTGTATCGGCCGCACCTTTTGCTCGGGACGAACGACGCGAACGGCGTGTTGCGCCGCACGGGGCCAGAGGTGATTGCAAGCCTCGATTTCCCGGCCAGTTTTTGGAGCACGATGCGTGAGGCGCTCGTGGGGGTGATCGACGGCGGTACGGCCGGAAGCGCCAGAATCCCGGAAGTGAGGTGGGGCGGGAAGACGGGCAGTTCGCAGCACAGCGGTGGGCCTACGAGCCACGGCTGGTTCGTCGGGTTTGCGCCTGCCGACTCTCCTCGGATCGCGATCGCTGTGATCGTCGAGAGCGCGGGACACGGTGGCGTTGTGGCGGCCCCGATCGCGAAGGAGATCGTCGCGAAGTACCTGCTGGGGAACCTCTCGCTGACGCCTGAGGTTCAGTCGACGGTCAAGCCGTTGGCCAACACGCGGACCTCGTCTGCGGCCGGTGAGTCGCCCATCGACTGATAGAGTTTTGCGAGCTCTTCGGCCGCCTCCTTTGCGACAGCCATCTTTTGTTCTGCGACCGACTTTGTCTCGCCGAGGAAGTCGAGTCCTTCCTTCTCGAACTGTAATACCTTTGGGACTGTGACCCGTCGGTATCGGACGTAGCCGTCGATCGCGCCGCGCATGAGAATCGCTTTCAATGCCTGGTCCTCTGTGTGCCTTGCAAGGAATAGGCGGGCCTCGAACGGTTCGGTCGGGACGAGTTCGGCGAGCGCGCGCGTCTGTAGGAAGGGCGTGTCCTCGACCGCGATGATCCGGTTTGCGGTCTCATTCGCGGCGTCCATCGCCCCGGACTTTTCTTCGATGCCCATCTTTGTCGAGAGGGTGCGCAAGTTGTTCGGGTCGTACTCGAGCGCGCGATCCAGCGCCCTGAGGGCCTCGTCATACTTGTCGACGTCTGCGAGGGCCTGTGCAAGCCCGCGCAGGTGCCGCGTGCTGGGTCCGAGCCGGACCGCCTTAGTGTAGAGCGCGATGCGCTCTACTGGACTTGCAGGATAGAGCCACGCGAGCAGGTACCAAGACTCGGCGTCGGGCCCCGCAATCGCAGAGAGAGAGTCCTTTGCGCCCTCGATCACCGATCTGTCGCTCTGGTTCAGCGACTCGAGCAGTGCGCTCTTCGCGTTCTCAACGTACATGATCCACAGCGCGAAAGCGAACGGGACCACGCAGCAGGTCGCGACGATCATTCCTCTCAGCCTCCTTGGGAGCGACTCAGGGGACGTGCCGTCTGCGGCGAGTTGCAGCCCCGTGCCCAGGAGAACGAAGAGCAGGAACCCTGCGCCGAAGTAGTAGAGGTTGCTCTCGAGGAAGCCGTTCGCGCCGCACGCGACGACACCGCCGAGCACGCCCGCGCGGAGGACGTTACGCTCTTGATCGAGCGACTTTGCGCCCATGAACATGCGCACGACCCACGCGATACCGAGACCGATTATCCCGACGAACGCGATCATGCCTCCCTCAAGCGCGACCTGCAAATAGGTCTGGTGCGTGAGGTGAGTCTGTTCGTTGAGGCCGCTGCGCGCGGAGTTGAAGCGATACGTGCCGACGCCGATGCCAACGGGCTGTCTTTCGATGAGCTGGAACGCGCCCTTCCAAAGGAGCTTGCGGTATTCGGCCGAGCTTGTCTGCTCGTTGTTGGTGATCGTCGAGCCGACTGGTGTTGTCGCAGACTGTTTTGGAGTGGTTGCCTGGATCAAGAGAATTATCGCGACTCCTGCGACGAGGGGAGCGAACGCAGGCAGGACGGACTTGCCGCCTTTCCACGCGAGCACCGCGACCAAGAACGCGCCGACGCCGATCGGTGCGATGAGGAGTCCACCGAGCGACTGCGTAAGCGCGAGCGCCGTGACCATGAGCGCACCGCACACGCCTGCTGCGATGCGATTGGCCTTGCCGCCCGTGCACACGAGCGCAAGCGCGAGCGGAAGCGCGGTGACCATGAGCCCTGCGAGCGCGTTCGGGTTGTTCCAGTCGGCGAAGATGCGGAAGGTGGGCTCAGTCGCGCGGAGGAGCAAGTATTCGATGATCCCTTTCGCCGCGACGATCGCGGTGGCGAGGACGACGGTTTCGATGAGGAGCTTCGGACCCCTCTTTCGGCCGAGGACGGCGACAGCGAGATAGAGCCCGGCCGCGTAGGTGATCCAGTTGAGCCACACGGTGACGCTCGTGGAGCGGAACTCGCTGACGAGAATCGAGGTACCGAGGGCGGCGACGAGCAGCGCGAGAAAGCCGGCGTACACGACGGAAGGCATCTGCACGATACGGCTGGTGCCGAGCGCGTAGGTCAGGCCGCCGAACACGAGCAGCGAGACGAACACTCGCATGGTGGCGAACATCGCGCCGCCGTCGAGCACGTCGTAGACGAGGAAGAGGGCTGCCAGGGCAAGTGCGGCCCGTGCGTACAGTTTCTTGTCGCTGCGATCGTTCGAGAAAACGCACCAGACTGCGACAAGGCACTCGAC
>JANWJY010000154.1 GCA_025451715.1 Fimbriimonadaceae bacterium
CAAAGACACCCCCCGCCGGCGTTACGACTGGCAGGAACCTCGACCCGTCAACGCGACCATCGATGGAGTTCGAGCCGTTCAAAGGGATCGAGTACGTCAGCGTATCGGAGTACGACTCACAGCTAGAGGGTGCGCAGAACGTTACTCGCGTCTACAGGTTCTCTTACCGAGCCGAATTTGAGAAAGAGGCTTTGCGCCTCAAGAAGCACTTCTTGGCACAAGACGGTTGGGTCGTCGAGTCAGAGCAACCGCTGATCATTGGTCACGACTTTCTCTCAGGCGATGTAGCCAGCTACGCCTACTTGGTCCAACAGGGAAGGATCGAGCGCGATGAGGACTCGTATGCTAAAACGCAAGGTACGAATGAAGTGGGCTACACTCGCATTTCCCTCAACGAGTCGCTCGCGCCAAAGGCGACGGAGCCACTTGATAAGATCGTAGTCTACAGCGCCGATCACAATGAGTACGAGTTGTTCGACGTGCCCCGATCGACAGCGATTGAGTCGTTCGATCGTACTGGAGACAGCCTGACGGTCACGTTTGCCGCTCCTCCTGAAGTTGGTGACGGATCAAACAGGCTTCTTGAAATCTGGCTAACTGACGGTAGTAAGCACTATGTTGCGCTCATTCAGATTAGCAAGGATATCGATGCTTTGGAAGGCGTGAGCGGCTTGTCGCTGAGTGAGGCGGTTCTCCTTAGTGACGAGTCTGTATTGGCAACTCTTCCTGTCAAGCGAGCAGGAAAGAAGGTGACAGTTGATATAGGCTCACCAGGGCTTGAGCCGGTTATTGTGGTCAGCCGTTGGGTTCCGGCAATGATCCCAGAGCCTCTTGCTCGGCCACGTGTGAATGAGGTGCGAGTTTCTTCGCTGCTTCTAAATGCCGACGCACTACCGATGCCGAGGCCAAACCTCGACAGGTTCTTCAAACCGATAGTACGGCAATGGCAGCAAGGCGCTGAGGGCAAGTGATGTACTCGGGCATCGGTTTCAACTGAGCGCACGAATTCAGCGAAACCGGCCCCTTCCTGCCGCAGTGGAATGCTCCATAATCTATGCGATGGCACGTCGTTTCACTTCACTAGCACTCGTCCTCTTTGCTGCAGCCCCTTTCGCGATACTGCTGGCCAAACAGGATCCGCAACAGGACCTCAAGTGCGAGGACGTGTACACGAACATCAAGGTGTTCAAGGGAGTCCCAGCAAACGACCTGATCCCGACGATGGAGTTCATGGCTGCCTCGATGAAGTGGGAGTGCAAAGACTGCCACGACACGACCGATTACACCAAAGAGTCGCACGCGATCGAGACGACGCGACAGATGGTGTTGCTCCAACGGGACATCAACGAAAAGTGGTTCAACGGCAGGCTCGAAGTCACGTGCATGACGTGCCACAACGGAGAAGAGCACCCCATCAACATCCCGACACCGGACGGCACCAACCTGCGACACGGGCGAATGTCGAACCCTCCAAAGCCCGCAGAAATCTTCGCCAAGCACGTCACTGCCGCAGGAAAGGCACCAGTCATGCTCACACGGACAGGGAAGCTCACTTCGCCCGACCTCGAAACCGGAGAGATCAAGACCGAGCCGCTCGAAGTGGTCCAGGCGGAGGGAGGCAAGTTCCGGCTCGCGGCTGGATCGAAAGTCGTCGTTTCTGACGGAGCACAGGTCACTTACGGTGGGGTTCTTATGTGGGGCGAGCCCGTCGCCGTGTTCCAACGGATCGGCCGCACGTGGTGGGGCGACGGCCCTTTCTCGGGGTTGGCGGGCAACGCCGTCAGCGGAAAGGACCGAGTGGGCGATTCCGACGTAGTGGTCGTTAAGGGCACGAGGACCTCGACGGGATCAACGGAGGATCTCTACTTCGACATCAAGACCGGGTTGCTCGTGCGCATGGTCAACATCAGGCGGACATCGGTCGGCTCCGTCGTCACAACGTTCGACTATGAGGACTACAAGACTGTCGATGGTACGGCAGTCCCAATGAAGCTCACGGTCACGTTCGCAGGCGGCCAGAAGTGGGAGATGAAGTTTGAGTCGTCGAAGACTTCGACGACGATCGATGAGAGCCTTTTCAAGATTGACTAGAGGCTCCGCGCGGAGAACGTGTCGCCTTTGTTCACGTCTCCCGAGCGGTACCCGTTCATAAACCACCGCATTCGCTGTTCGCTCGTGCCGTGTGTAAAGGCGTCCGGCACGACATAGCCCTGCCCGCGCTTCTGAAGGGTGTCGTCACCGATCGCGCTCGCAGCCTCCATAGCCTCTCGGATGTCCCCCTCGTCGAGCGCTGCCATTTCTCGGGCATGGTTCGCCCAAACGCCTGCGTAAAAGTCTGCCTGCAGCTCCAATCTCACCGAGAGCTCGTTCGCGTCGCTCTCGCTCATCCTTGAGCGCTGAGAGTTCACCTTGTCGAGCGTCCCAAGTAAGTTTTGAACGTGATGTCCGATCTCGTGCGCGATGACATATGCGCGCGCAAAGTCGCCGCGTGCGCCGAGTTGGGACTCCATCTGGTCGAAGAACGAGAAGTCGAGGTACGCCTTCATGTCTTCGCCGCAATAGAACGGTCCGACGGCCGCGCTTGCCATGCCGCACGCTGAATCGACTGATCCGCTAAAGAGAACAAGGGTCGGTGCCTGGTACTTCTCACCACCGCTCGAGAAGATCGCTGACCACACTTCTTCGGTATCGGCCAAGGTCACTGCGACGAACTCCTTGTGCTTCGCCTCCTGTTCCGGCGAGATAGTTGACTGGGTCTGTAGCGCGGGCCCGATCTGCCCTTCCAACGCACCTACGTCGCCAGTGAACAAGACGTACACGATCGCGATGATGAGCCCGACGCCGCCGACGCCCGCAGCACCCTTTGCCGTGCTGCCCCTGCGATCCTCGACGTTCGTACTCTGCCGTCTTCCTGACCAACGCATGTTGCTGTCAATAAACCTACCCAACACGGGTTCCGTCAGCCTGCATTGTGGGCCAAATTACTGTGTCTAATTGATGCGCCTACGTGATGGGTCACCGCAGCCAAGAGCTCCTAAATCGAACGGTGCAGCGTCCGATGAGAGCGGCGAGGTTTGGTGGAACCATACTGTGTCGGCCCGGAGTTGTTTTCATCATGAAGCACGTTGTCTTGAGTCTCGCACTCGTTCTAGCCCTTATCGCCGCTGGCCAGGACGCTCCTGTCCCTCAGCAGCCAACGATAGACCTTCCGGCGGAGCTTGATCGCGTTCTCCGTGAATACGAGAGCGGATGGACCAAGGGCGATAGCAAGGCACTGGCAGGGCTGTTCACGATTGACGGCTACGTCATGCAGCCGAACAGCCAACCGGTGAAGGGGAGGGAGGCGATCGAAAGGGCCTATCAGGGTGGAGGAGGACCCCTGGCTCTCCGAGCGTTCGCCTATGGAGCGGACGGAGGCGTCGCCTACATCCTTGGTGGCTTCGCGAGCAAGCAAGGCGAGCCAGATCGAGGCAAGTTCACACTCACGCTGCGAAAGGTCGATGGTAAGTGGCTGATCGCAAGCGATATGGACAGTCCAAACCAACGCCGCCAATGAGCACCTGGGACATTGTGATGCTGGCACTCTTGGTCTCAGATTAAGAACTGGGAGACGAGTGATGTGGCATCCGAGCGTCAATGCGGGAAGTTCTAGATCGCAGTGTCTGCCTAACTACGCCGCGAACTTCTTTTCTGCGAGCTGCTCGTCCGAGTGCTCGTTCATGATCGACACCGCGTCTTCGTGCCGACGGACCATTGCATCAGCGACTGCCGGATCAAAGTGCGAGCCGCTTCCTTGCTGAATCGCCTTGAGTGCATCGGAGAACTCCATCGCCTCCTTGTACGGCCGCTTTGAACACAGCGCGTCGAACACGTCTGCAACAGCGACGATCCGGCCCGAAACGGGGATCTCCTTGCCGCTCAGCCCCGCCGGATAGCCTGAGCCGTCCCACTTCTCATGGTGGGTTCGCGCGATCTCGGCGGCGTACTCGAGCAGTCCGTTCGAGCCGTTCGCTCCACCCGAAAGGAGACTAAACGTCGAGTGAAGGTCACTCTTGAGCACGTCCGCGCCGATCTGACAGTGCGCCTGCATCGCCTTGAACTCTTCTGGCGTCAACCGCGCTGGCTTGAGCAGAATTGAGTCCGCGATGCCGAGCTTTCCGATGTCGTGGAGCGTACTCGCAAGCAGTATGTTCTCTTGGAGCTTTGCGTCAAACCCCATCTCCTCCGCGAGCATTCTCGACAAGAGGCCCACCCGAAGAATGTGAAACCCGGTCGTTGAGTCGCGAAGCTCGGCCGCCCGAGCCAGTCTGAAGATCACCTCTCGGCGCGAAGACTCGAGTTCTATGGTCCGCTCACGAACGCGCTGCTCCAGGATCTCGTTCTGTCCTCGTACCTCGTCCTGGAAGTCTTTGAGAGTCAATGCGTTCCTCAGCCGAACGACCAGCTCGGAAAAGTCGCACGGCTTGTTCAAGAAGTCCGTCGCCCCACTCTCGAGGCACTCCATTCGCTTCTTAACCTCGTTGTTTCCTGTGAGCAGGATGAATGGGAGGAACTGCGTGTCGGGCTCTGAGCGAACGAGTTTGAGCAGGTCGATGCCTGACTTTCCAGGCATGTTGAGGTCGGACACGATCGCGTCGGGCACGTCTGCCTCAATCGACTTCCATGCTTCGTCGACAGAGTCGAAAAAACGGCTCTCCCACTCACCATTCATCTTGCGCAGCATCCGCCGAAATGCGTCGAGCACACGCGAATCGTCGTCGACGAAAACGATCCGCCTTACGCGCATTGCACCTTCTCCGGCGGCCCGATGGGAAGCCTGATCACGAACGTCGCACCAGCGTTCGCCTTGGAGGCGAGTGTGATCTCTCCGGCGTGCCGATCGACTGCGTTCCTCGTAATGGCGAGCCCTTGTCCGGTACCGACTCCGACTCCCTTCGTCGTAAAGAACGGGTCGAACACGTTGTTCCGGATTTTGTCGGGTATCCCGCAGCCGTTGTCGCTCACGGTAATCGTCACGTGTGTGGAGTCGGCTCGCGTCGCAATGAGGATCGAGCCCTTCTCGGAATCCTTGAACTTTTGCTCTATCGCCTGAGCCGAGTTTACGACGAGGTTGAGGATGACTTGGCTCAGTTCTCCTGGGTTGCCCTGAATCGATGGGAGCGACGGATCGAGGTCGAGTTCGACGTTTGCGACGTACTTCCACTCGTTCCTCGCGACCATGACAGTGCTCTCGATGACCCGATTGAGGTCGACCATCGTGAATGACTCGACACCCGGGTGTGCAAACTCCTTCATCGCGCGTATGATCGAACCAACGCGCTCGACGCCCTCGAGGGCCTGCGTCAGCGCCGGCGGTATCTGTTCGAGCATGAAGTCAAGGTCGGCTGACTCCTCCAACTCCTTTATGCGTTTGGCGTTCGCCTCGCTCAGCCGAGACTCGGCCAGGGTTCGGCGGTACTCGTTCGTCAGCTCGACGAGGCTTCCAAAGCTCTCTTCGACAAACCGGACGTTGTCTCCAATGTACTGGTTTGGGGTGTTGATCTCGTGTGCGACGCCGGGTGCGAGCTGACCCAGGCTCTCCATCTTGTTCGTGTGTGCAAGCTGCTCCTCCAGTTTTTTGCGCTCCGAGATGTCGCGGACGAACGCGGTGTACAAGGGGCAGCCCTTTACAGGAACGCACATGACTGAGACCTCGATCGGTATCGGCGTGCCCGTTTCGGAGACGGCCAGGAGCTCGACGTTCTGGTTGACCAAGTGCCCACGCCCGCTGCTTGCATGCGCCTGCAGGCTCGTCTCAACAAACTCTTGCGATTGCCCAGGACAAAAGATGTTCTGCAGCGGGATTCCAAGCACATGGTGGCGGCTCACACCGAAGATGCGCTCTGCGGCGGGATTGATCTCAATAATCCTGCCCTCAGAGTTCGCTGTGACGATCCCGTCAAGTGCGTTCTCGAAAACGGTCGTCTTTTGAAGCTCTGACTCGCGCAGCTCCTCCGTGCGCTCCTTCACGATGGCCTCAACGCCCTCATTCGTGGCTTCTAGCTCTGCCTGTTGCTGAGCGATCGCTTGAACCTCGCTCACGCCACGGATGCATGACGCGATCAGTATGACGTCTTCAAATGCGACCCAGCCTGCGTGCTCGACGAACCGCCACTCGGCGTTAGCGATGACACCATAAACTGACTCGGGAATGTAGATGCCGCGAACGAGGTGGTCCGCTGCAACAACTACGGTCGCCCAGATGAGGATGCGCCAGTCCCGGTAGAAGGAGAGGAAGGCCAGCGTCCCGAACACGTGGAAGTGCGTCTCGATGCGCCCACCAGAGATGTGTATCAGGAGCGCGGACATCAACATGTGGCACACCGCTACGATGCACCTTGTTCGGTACTGCCCGGGCCAGAACACCGTCGCGTAGACGATGGGAGCGGTGATGACGGCTCCAAGAACGATCGCGATGAGCACGTGCGGGTGGATCGCGCTCTCTGTTCCGGAGTACGTGCGCGGGCTTAAGATGTATGCGACAAAGACGCCTGCAACGTATTCGACGATCGTCAGCCACAGGAACAGTCTGTCCGTCGAACGCCGGATCCTGTCGAGATGGCTGGCCTTCAGCTCTGCTGTCCTTGCGGCGACGGTTGTCATTGCGATGTACTTCCTAGGGAGCACCCGAACACAGGGCCTTCCTTCTTTGCGAGGGTGCCCTCAAGGATCGCATCAAACAGGCCCAGGGCGAACATCGGCTGGTCCACCCCGCGACCGGGAGTGACGCCGCCCGAGAACGCGAGCGCCCCTGAGCGCTTGTACACAAAAGTTTGGCCAGAGGTGAATGCGTGATACTTCTGCTGTGCATCGTCCGCACTGATCCACTCGATTCTCGCACCAGGGATTGAGGAGGCAATCTCCATGTTTGCTGTCTCTTCCGCCGGCCGCTGACCGACAAACACGATTCGACACGCGAACTTTGACGAATACTTGGCCATGACTTCTCGAAGCGCTACCAAGCTTGTTCTCGTGCAGGGGCACAGCGGGTGGGCGACCATGACGCAAGTCCATTCGCTGCTGCTGTCAGGAGCCAAGGTGGGCGCCGTTGAGGCTCTGCGGCCAGGCGTAGCCTCATAACGCATCGCGGCGTGCACGCCGTATGCGAGTGCAGTCGCCCAGACTGCGGCCAGGCCGGCCCCGAACAGGATCCTCCGGACGTTTCCCTTCAATTGCCTGCTCCTCCACCGTTATGAATCGGTTGCGAAGGGCTCCAATTTCATCCGGTTTCCAGGGTAATTCCAGCTTGAGAAGCGAATCCAAGCAATTGTTACGGGGCCACCTGATCGCCAGCCTAGGGCCACCGAAGATGCAGATTTGGGCTTGAGGAGGCGTATTTTGCGGGCCGGGCCCGTCTCAATCACAGGTGATCTATGGAATTCATGTCTGAGCTTTGGATGCCGATTCTCATCTCCGGCGCGCTCGTGTGGATCGCGAGCGCCCTTTTGCACATGGTGGTCCCTCACCACAAAGGAGAGTGGAAGGGACTCAAGAACGAAGACGCCCTGCTGGGCGTGCTCAAAGGCGTCACGCCTGGACAGTACATGTTCC
>JANWJY010000155.1 GCA_025451715.1 Fimbriimonadaceae bacterium
ACGTACGAGAACGGCAGCGCGGGGACCGACCACGGCGCCGCGGGCCCGATGATTCTCGTCGGCAAGAACGTGAAGGGCGGGCTGCACGGCCCGAACCCGAACCTCGTCGACCTCGACCGAGGCGACATCAAGTGGAACACCGACTTCCGGCAGGTGTACGCGACCTCGCTCGACAATTGGATGGGCAGCGACTCCGCCGTCGTGCTAGGCCAGGACTACGGCCGGCTCGACGTCCTCAAGAAGTAGCCCGAACACCTCTTCGAAGGCGCCCTTGACCACCGGTCGGGCGTCTTCGATCCCGTAATGGGCCAACCAGTCTCGACGGACAGTTTCGTCAGGCTCAATGACTATCTTCCTTGGTCCGACAGAGGTTCGCTATCCCCAGAAAGCGCTTCATAGATTAGAATTGGTCATGGGCCGCACGATCCTGATCTGCGACTATAACGAGGTTGACGGCTATCGGTTGGTGCAAGAGCTTAACAAGCTTGCTCACTTCGTGAGCGCATGCGACAACATCGAATCTGCTATTGCGCGCTTTGAATCGGGTGAAAAGTTCGACCTTATGCTCTTCTCACACCGGCTACCTCATTACGACGGAATAGAAGGAGTTGCGTCCTTGCGGCAGACTTCTGAAAGCATAGGAATTGTCCTCGTAATCGACGAACCTAGCGATGACACAGTATTCGCAGGCTATCGAGCAGGAGCAGATATGGTGCTGATACGCCCTGTGTCCGCGCAGCACTTGATTCCATTGCTCTACAGCTAAGCCAAGGAACCCGTTACCCAGTGGCTAGGCCAAGGCTACGGCCGGCTCGACGTCCTCAAGAAGTAGCCCGAACACCTCTTCGAAGGCGCCCTTGACCACCGGTCGGGCGTCTTCGATCGTTATCGGCCTGCCCGCTTCGATGCTCAGCGACGTTACGCCGTGCGTCTTGATCCCGCACGGCACGATCAACCCGAACGGTGCGAGGTCGTTGTCGCAGTTGATCGCGATCCCGTGCACGCTGACCCACTTTCGCACCTTCACCCCGATCGCTGCCATCTTCTTTCCGCTGGCCCACACTCCGGTGTTCACGCTCGGCTCACGGTACGCCTCGATCCCAAAGTGACGCGCCGCGACGATCACGGTCTCCTCGAGGTCGCGCATCCACTTGTGCAGGTCCTTGCCGTGCCGGTGCAGGTCGAACACGGGATACACAACCAACTGGTTGGGTCCGTGATAGGTGACGTCGCCGCCGCGGTCCGTGCGTACGACTTCGATCCCTCGGTTCTCGTACTCGTCGAGCGGCAGGAGCAGGTTGTCGTCGTGGAAGCTCGCGCCGAGCGTCATCACCGGATCGTGCTCGACGAACAGCAGCGTGTCCGGCCCTCCATTGATCACCCCGTCTGCAATCGCCTTCTGCGCGTCCCACGCCGGGACGTAAGCCATGTGCCCAAGGTCGATCGCGCGTCCTTTCATACCACCAGCGTCGGGTTCAAGACCACGAAAACGTTCTGCCCGTCCACTTGGTCCTTGAGCGCGGCGACGCGCTCGTCGGCGAGGTTCTCGACGACCCGCTGGGTCACGGCGATCCCTCCCACGGGCGCCTCGCGCTCGACGTGCGCGGCGATGTCGATCAGCTCGCTGAAGGGTACGTCCTGCAAGTGGGCGGAGACCTGCCCGGTGTGGACTCCGATACGGACCCGGAACGAAGCGGCCAGACGGTTGGTGTTCGAATTGAACTGCCCGATCTTCGTCTGCATCTCCTTTGCGGCGTAGAGCGCCTCCGCACAACTGTTGAACGTCAAGACCGCGCCGTCTCCCGCAGTCGAGAGGACGGTTCCGCCGCGCTTAACCGTGATCTTTGCGACGAACGAGTGGAACGCGCGGAAGCTGTACTCCACGGCGAGCGGGTCGGCCTCTGCCTTCATGCGCGTACTGCCTGCCACGTCCACGACGACGACGCACGATGCGGCGGCGGTCGGGCTGAGCCGCCACTGGATCTCGACGATCTCCGCCGTCACGTACGCGGGGTCGTGCTCTTGAAGCTTCTGCCTTACGCGCGCGCGCTTGTCGATGTGTGCGCCGACGCCGACGAGCAGGGCGAGCAACAGCGTGTTCAGCAAGCCCTCGAGCATCGCTCCCGACGACTTCAAGTACTCGATGTAGTCGGGCCCGAAGAACGGCAGCGGCATCATCTCCGCCGCCAGAGTCCCCGCGAACATCAGCACGAGCGCGATCACGGCCCGCCTGATCCCTCCAGACAGGTATCCGAGCGCAAGGAACGAAAGGCCGGTCACGAGCCGCGAAAGCAGCTTGATGGGCTCCGGGAGCCACATGTAGAGCCCGGAGTCAGCAAGCGGTGGCCCGGCGAACGAGCTCCGAAGTACGACGGTGGCAATGCCGACGACAAGCCCGGCGCCCAGTCCGATCACAGGCATCCACGGCGTAGTTCTAAGCACCGCCACGATCGACTGTCTCCGACGGACCGTCGGGTCGAACCTCTCGTCGCGTAGTCGCTCTTGGAGATAGAACAGCCTGTCGATGAGCTCTTGCCGCGTCAGCCGCTTCTGCTGTCTGTCGGCAGTGTTCGTGTGCCAATAGCCACCGACCAGGCAGGCGACGGCCGCAAAACCGAAGTAGAACGCCGTAACGGCAAAACCGGCAAAGACGTAGTACGGCATTGCGTGCTCTGCAGGGACGAACGCGCCGTTGACCGTGAGGGGCCTTCCCCTCCCGAGATAAGTAAACATGGAGACCGCGATGGCTAGCACGACTGACGAGCCGTAGAACGCGTAGCGGATCATCCCGTGGCGAAAGTACACGAGCGCGTGCAGCACCACGACGGCACCGCCCAACATCAGTCCGACGTTTTGCAGTGCCTCCGCTACTTTCGCTTCAGGCACCGGCAACATGCCAAGAAAGCCCGCGTGCCGCAGAAGCATCATCACCGAGACAGACAGCACTAGCGTCACGAGCACGGCCACTACTGGCCTTTCTGTGAACTCGTCGTACAGCCGCAAAAGGTAAGTCCCGACGCCGCGCGCGGTCACCGAGAAAGCCTTGAAGAACGAATCGAAGGTCGGGAGCTTGTTCGGAGAGCCGCGAAGCGTGTCAAGCACGTCCGCGACGAACTCCTCGTCCATCCCAAAACGCTTGGCAAGCTCAGACTTGGGGTGGTCGAACTTGTACGGGTGGGCGCGCAGATAGGCGACGAGCTCGTCGACCGGGCTCTGCTGTTCTTCCCTACCTTGCGTCTGGGTTAACGCTTCCGCCATCCTCACTCCGTGTTGGTCTACCGTTCCAGGCCCGGCGGGAGTTGCAGGTCCCAGCGCTTGGCACTAGCCCGAGAGGGCTAGCTTGAGTCCGCTTTCTTTGTCGCCTTCTTGGCTGGCGCCTTTTTCGCTGCGGGCTTCTTCTCGGCCTTAGGAGCCGCCGGTTTCTTCTCGGTCTCGGCCTTTGGCGCCGCTGGCTTCTTCGGGGCTACGGCTTTTTTCGGGGCCACGGCCTTCTTGGTGGCCGTCTTGTCGGACGGCGCGGCCTTGGTCTTGACCTTGCTCCGCTTCAGCTCTTTGATCTTTCGCTTGACGCTCTTCTCCTTTCGGCGCCTTCGCGTTCGCAGCTCTTTGTTTCGGACTCTCATGCTTCGCTTCCCTCGGGATCCGGGGGCTCTAGGATACCCGTGGCCCGCCTCGGGCTCAGAGCCCTCTGATCTCCAGCAGGTCGCGCTCGTCCGGAACTGCCACACCGACGTGCCGCACGACCCTTGCGCTTGTCTCCGCCGCTAGTTGGAGCGCGGGTTGGTCGAGGGGCCCTTTCGCACGGCACAGCGCGAGCGTGGCAATGACCGTGTCGCCTGCACCTGCGGGGTCGTTGACCTCGACCCTTGGCGGGATCGCCGAAAAACTCGCCTTCTCGCTGGCCGCCACCAGCCCGGCACCGCCGAGGGTCACGACGACGAACTCCGTCCCGACTTCTTGCAACGCAGACTTTGCCGCCTCGGTCGCGTCCTCCGGCCCGACAACTTCGCGCCCGGCCAGTTCGCCCGCTTCGGAGCGGTTGAGCGTCACGAGTTGGCTCCCCCTGTACTGGCGCGCTGACGACGGCTTCGGGTTCACCACAACTGGCACGCCCCGCTTGTTGGCCGCATCGATCACCGCGGTCGCGACGGCCTCTGTAAGGACACCCTTGAGATAGTCGCTCAAGATTAGGACATCGGTCTCTTTGAGCGCCGCGTTCACTGCGTCTACGAGCTGGTCGGCGATCGACCGCAGAACAGGGTCGGTCGATTCGCTGTCTACGCGCAACACCTGGTGCGAGTTGTCGGCAACGATCCGCGTCTTGCGCGTCGTGACCCTCCCCGCGTCCTTGATCACTGTCGCCTGCGTCATTGGTAGCGCCCGGAGCGCTGCGGCGAGGATCTGCCCCGCATCGTCCGCCCCAACCACCCCGATCACGCGCACCTGCCCGCCGAGCGCTGTGACGTTCTTCGCCACGTTCGCAGCGCCGCCAGGAACGGAGTTTGTACGCTCTTGGCGTACGACCATCACCGGCGCCTCCGGGCTGATCCGGCTCGCGCGCCCAAAGATGTACTCGTCGAGCATGAGATCGCCCAGCACTGTCGCCCGGACTCCCGCGAACGAGTCAAGCAGCTTCCCCAGGCTCACTTCGGTTCCTCCGACTGCAAGGGCCTCGACACCTTTGACACTCGCCACAGGACGACCAGCCCCAGCACCACCAGCACCAACGCCGCCACGTGCGCCTGGGTCAGTGGCAACGAGCCCCAATACGTCGAACTCGTCCCGGCTCGGAAAAACTCATAGATGAACCGCGCGCCGCCCCACACAATGAGGCAGAGCGCGAACGACGACCCGTAAGAGCGCGTGCGTTTCTCGAACAGCAGGATGAGACCGACACCGACCATCACCAGGAACCCCTCAAGGACCTGCGCTGGCTCGAACAGCGCCGTGATCGTGTCGGAGATGCGGACGCCATACCAAGCCGTCGTCTCACGTCCGTGGCAACAGCCGTTCAAGAGGCACCCGATGCGGCCGACGACGTGAGTGATCAAGAGCGGCACCGCACACGCGTCTAAGAATGCCCAAGCCGAGATCCGAGCTCGCTTCGCATAGAACACGATCCCAGCGATCGCCATGATCACGCCGCCAAAGCTCGTCAGTCCCGCGAACTGCAGCGACCATATCTCGGAAGGGTTCTTCGAGTAGAACGACCACTCCTGCAGGATGAACCCGAGCCTTGCGCCGAGGATCCCGGGTATCGCGCCCCAAAACGTCGCGTCCACCATCCGCTCCGGGTCGATCCCCCACTTCGGTGCGCGCTTCCGGGCCCACCACACCGCGATCAGGATCCCGATCACCAAAAGTACGCCGTACGAGCGCACTTCAAAGCCGAACAGCTTGAAAAGGACCGGATGCATTGAGTGTTCAAGGATAGCAGACCCACCTCCGTTCCCAGGCTGCCCAGGTACAACGCACGCCTATGGTCGGGCCCCAAGACGCAGCCGAGATCCTGAACCAGGCCCTGCCCTACATCCAGAGGTTCCAGGGGCAGACCTTCGTCGTCAAGTACGGCGGTAGCGCGATGTCCGACAAAGAGGCCGTGCACGGCGTCCTGCGCAACGTGCTACTCCTTCAGCTCGTCGGCATTCGCCCGATCCTCGTGCACGGCGGCGGGCCGGAGATCGACGCCCTTCTCAAACGCCTCGACATGAAGACCGAGACCGTCGACGGCCTGCGGGTCACCGACGAGGCGGCGATGGAAGTCGTCGAGATGGCTCTTGCCGGAAAGGCGAACAAGGCGATCGTCGGCGAGGTCCATGCATGTGGCGGGAAAGCCGTCGGGTTCTCCGGACGCGACGGAAGGCTGATCGTCGCAGAACCTGTCTCCGCGAAGCTCGGCCGCGCCGGCAAGGTCGTGCAGATCAATCCAGAGCTTCTCAACCTCGCGTGTGACAACGGCTACATCCCTGTCGTCTGCTCTGTCGCCGAAGGCACTGACGGGAACTCGATCAACGTCAACGCCGACGCAGCAGCCGCAGCCATCGCCGTTGCAGTCGGCGCACAAAAGCTGTTCATCCTCTCCGACGTCGACGGCGTCCTCGCAGACAAAGACGATCCCTCAACTCTCATCAGTAGACTCAAGGAGGGCGAGGCAAAGGCGATGATAGAGAGCGGCAAAGCCGACCGCGGAATGGTCCCCAAACTGACGTCGGCGTTAGACGCCTTGAGAAATGGAGTCGACAGTGTCCACTTGTTGAACGGGGCCAAGCACAACTCCCTCCTCATCGAGACCTTCACCCATGAAGGCATCGGGACGATGGTCGTGAGGTGAAGGGCTACACCTGTGCGAACCGGCGCATCATCGCGTCGGACCGCTCGATCGCATCGCGGAACATCTGCTCGTCCCCGGTCTCGCGATAGACCCGTACGATGATCTCCCAGGCGCGGGAGATGTGATGGGGCCGAGCTTCCAGGAACCTCTGACCGGGCTCCGTGCCCGGATCAACGTGCGTCAACAAGTGCTGCTCGATCGCGCTCTCCAGAAGCTTCGCGACTTCGAGGTCGTGACCCTTGCCTAGGGCAGCCGGGGCGAACTCGTAAAGCACCGCCAGAAGGATCGGTGCCTTGCCGCCCGGCTTTGCGGCAAAAGTCGAACGCACGATCTCAATCCCCTTCGGCACGTCGTCCAGCCGGGCCTTCACCTCACCGAGCCGCAGCGTGTCGTTCACGCGGCGGTCCTCGTCCTTCGCGGCGTCGACGGCGCGCGTGTACAGCGTGTCCGTCGTCTTCCAATCCTCAAGCTGGCGGTAGACGTCGGCGTAGCGCCAGACCTGGTCGGTCGGGATGTCCTTGAGGTCGATCTTCCCGACCTGCTCTCGGATGTAGTCGTGGAACAGCGACTTCTTGGTCGCCAGGTCGATCTCACCGCGCAAGAGACGCTCGGTAAGGGTGTCGTCTGCCGCGCGTACGTTCTTCTGCAGCTCCTCGCCGTCGAAGGTGTTGGACAGCTTCTTTTCGTTCGGGTTTGGGATCTGCCCGAACCGGCAGCCGGCAAGGCCACTGACAGCCAACAGACCAAGCAGGGCCAGCTTCACACTACGCATAACGCACCGCGTCGTACAAGACATCCCGATAAACCTCTCCGCCGCAAAAGGTCAGCAAAACTTTGCCCCGCATCTGCATCCCGTCGAACGGCGAGTTCTTACCCTTGCTAAACGTCCGCTTCGCGTCAAAAGTCCACTCCACGTTCGGGTCTAGCACAGTGACCTGGGCCACAGGAGTCGCTCCAGGCTTGAGGGTCCCGGCTTCGAGCCGCAGGATCTCGGCTGGTTTGGAACTGAGCTGCCGCACCGTCTCCAGCGGAGTAAGGATGCCCTTGTGTGTCACGTTCGTCAGCGTCGCGGCGACCGCGGACTCCAGCCCGGCCATCCCGAAGGGCGCCTCCTCGAACGGCGTGAACACCTCGTACGGCGCGTAGGGCGAATGGTCGCTCGCGATGCAGTCGATCGTGCCGTCCTGCAGCGCCTGCTGGATCAGCTCCACGTCGATCTCCGTCCTCAGCGGCGGGGTGGTCTTGAAGTTCGGGTCGAACTCGCCCACGGCCTCATCGGTCAGGCAGAAGTGGTGCGGGGCAACGTCGCACGTCACAGGCGCGCCGAGGTACTTTGCCTGCCTCACCATCTCGACCGCGCCCCACGTGCTGACGCGCAGAATGTGGACTGGACAGCCGGTGTTCAGCGAGAGCAGGCAGTTGCGCATGATCGCGACCTCCTCGGCGCTGCGCGGCATCCCCTTCAGCCCGAGCATCGCGCTCACCGCGCCCTCGTTCATGCACCCGCGAGCGGAGAGGTTGAGGTCCTCACTGTGGGCCATGATCGGCAGGTCGAGCTGGAGACAAAACTCCATCGCCCGGCGCATCACGTTCGCATCCTGGATCGGGTGCCCTTCGTCGCTTGCTGCGACGATCCCCGCCTTCTTCAGCGCGGAGAGGTCGCTGAGCTTCTCGCCCAAGTTGCCGACCGTCAGTGCGCCGACCGGCGCGACGAACACACCGCCCGCCTCTGGCGAGGCGGCCCTGTCAAAGATGAAGTCGATCAGCGCCGGGTCGTCCAGCGCCGGGGTCGTGTTGGGCATGTGGCAGATCGTCGTGAAACCGCCTGCGGCAGCGGCCTGGGTGCCCGTCTTGATCGACTCGCGGTGCGTCTCGCCCGGCTCTCTCAGGTGCGTGTGCA
>JANWJY010000156.1 GCA_025451715.1 Fimbriimonadaceae bacterium
GAAGACCACGTGGAAATTCAGGAAGAGCGTGAGCAGGGAAGCGCCGAGCACGATCTCCGGTGTCGACAGCGGCAAGAAGATCAGGATGTTCGTCACGCCGCGCCCTCGGAAGCCGTAGCGCACGAGCGCCAGCGCGATGAGCGTTCCGAGGACGGTGGCGACGAGGCTCGCGACAAGGGCTATCTCCAGCGACAGGAAAAGAGCACTACGGATACCGGGAACGCCGTCCCAGTATTTCCAGTTGTCCCACGTGAACCCCTGCCACGTGTAGTTGAACTTGCCCGTCGGGTGATTGAAGGAGAAGACGATCACGATCGCGATCGGAAGCAGCAGGTACGCGAAGAACAGGAGTGAGTAGGCCGTCAGGACGTTACGCCGCACGAAGGCCCAGGCTCCGGTCAGGACGGCGGGCTTCGATTTCGCCGCCACCGCAACGCTGCTCATACGGGCGTCCCCGTCAACTGCTCCGTCCCGACCGCGCGCGCATACAGGAACACTGCAGCCAGGATCCCCGCCATCAGGATGAAGGACATCGCCGCCGCCGCCGGATAGTCCGTCAACTCCAGGAACTTCGACTGGATGACGTTGCCGATCATGTGGTTCTGCGGCGAACCGAGCAACTGCGCGTTGATGAAGTCGCCGGCGGCCGGAATGAACGTCAGGAGCGTGCCTGCGACGATGCCGGGGAGCGAAAGCGGCAGCGTCACTTTCACGAATGCCTTCCACTTGCTTGCATAGAGGTCCTGTGCTGCTTCGAGCAGGCGCTCATCGATCTGCTCCAGCGAGACGTACAGCGGCAGAGCCATGAACGGGAGGAAGTTGTAGGTGATACCCGTCACGACCGCAGTGGACGTCGCCAGCAGCCGGCCGCCCGCGCCCAGCACGTGCAGGTGTTGGAGGGTATGAACGACGAAGCCGTGGTCGGCGAGGATGGTCTCCCAGGCGAGCGTTCGGATCAGATAGGTGACGAAGAACGGCGCCACGATGAAAAGCAGTAAGAGGTTCTTCCACCGCCCGCCACGAAAGGCGATCCAGTACGCCACGGGATAGCTCAGCAGGAGTGCGAGCAGCGTCGCGATCCCCGCATACTCGAGCGAGCGAATGAACTGGCCGCGATAGTTCTGGAGCGCATCCCAGTAGTTGCCCCAGGCCCACGTGAACGAGTAGCCGACGTCGAAGTTTCCGGACTCCAGCGACTGGTAGGCGAGGACGCCGAGCGGAACGACGAAGAAAACGGTCAGCCAGAGGACCCCGGGCGCGAGCAGCAGGTAGGGCGTCAGCTGCCGATGACGATGAAAAAGTCCCACTTGTGTTGTCTAGCCCGAGACGAGATTCTGCCAGGCCGTGAGGTACTTCTGATTGTTCAGCGCATTCGAGTCGAAGATTTTCACGCTGTCGAGCATCTTCTTCGTCGGGAAAATAAGCACGTTCTTCGCGATCGCTGGATCGCTCGCAAGCAGGGCTTCGCGCGCGCCCTTCACAGGACAGATGTAGTAAACGCCCGTGTCTCCTGTCTTCGGGTTACCGCCTTCGATCAGGGCAGCGACCTTCGGGTCGTAGACGTAGTTCATGTACACCGACGCGGTGTAGATGTTGCCGCCCTTCGGGATCAGCATGTTGTCGGTCCAGAGCGCACCGCCCGCGGCCGGGACGTTCCAATGGATGTGCGTGTTGCCGATCTGCGCGATGTCGCCGGACCATGACATCGCCGCCGCGAGATCTCCCTTCGCCAGCGAAGGTGCGTAGTCGTTGCCTGTGAATTGGCGGATCTGCTTCGAGTCGACGGCTTTCTTGATCCGATCGAACGCCTTGTTAAATGACGCGTCCGTCACCTTCGTGGGATCGTCGCCGTTCGCCAGCATCACGCATGTGAGCGCGTCGCCCATCGAATTGAGGACCGTGATCTTCCCCTTGAGCTTCGGATTGCTCAGGAGGTCGTCGATCGACAGCACCGGGTCGGTGAGCTTGTCGTTGTACGCGATTCCGGTCATGCCCGACTGCCACGGCAGGCTGTAGTCGCGGTTCGGGTCGAAGCCGGGGTGAAGCTGCACGTCAACGAGGTTCTTCATGTTCGGAATCGCCGACTTGTCGAGCTTCTCGGCCCAGCCCTTCTTGATCATCAGCGACAGGTAGCGATCGTTGTCGGTGAGGACGACGATGTCGCGGTCGATCGACTGGCCGCGCGAGAGCGGACCCTGGATCTTCCCGAAGTACGAGGCGTTGTCGTTGATGTCCTCTGTGTACTGAACATGGGTCCCGTACTTCTTCTGGAATTGTGCAAGCGAAGGGTGAGTCTTCTTCTTGTTGTTCGTGTCGATGTAGAGCGTCCAGTTGGAGAAGCGCAGCGTCTTCGCGAGCGTCTTGTCGCCGCTCGCGCTCGTGGCAGCGGACTTGGAGCTGCTGCCTCCGCAGGCCGCGAGCACGCCGGGCACCGTGAGCAAGGCGCCACCCGCCGCAGCGCGGCGGAGCAGCTCGCGTCGGTTCAGAGCATCGGTCATTCCGGTCCCTCCATGGAGTCGACGACGAAGGTGGAGTCTGGGCTCCAGCTGAGCGTTAGGCGTTGGCCCGGCGAGGCTCCGTTCAGGCCGGGCGATGCATTTTGCCGGTAGACGGTCAGCCGGCCGCAGTCTGTCTCGACGATGTATTGCGTGGCGACCCCCACATACGCCTCCTCGACGATCGTCCCGTCGAGCGCGTTCGCCTGCCCTTGACCGAGCGCGATCTTCTCGGGCCTGATCCCAACCGCAACCTCGCCGGTCCGCCCTTGCAACGCTTCGGGACGAACGCGCACTTCTGGGCCGCGGCGGAGCTGGACCGTGTCAGAGCCGCTCACCGTGCCGGGAATCAGATTCGAGACCCCGAGGAAACCCGCGACGAACGCCGTCGCGGGCGTTTCGTACAGCTCGGTCGGGGTGCCGAGCTGCTCGATGCGGCCGTGGTTCATGACCGCGATCTTGTCCGCCATCGTCATCGCCTCTTCCTGGTCGTGCGTGACGTGCACGAACGTGATGTCGATGTCGTGCTGAATGCCCTTCAGCTCCAACTGCATCTGCTTGCGGAGCTTGAGATCGAGGGCGCCGAGCGGTTCGTCCAGCAGCAGCACCCGTGGCTTGTTCACGAGAGCTCGAGCGAGGGCGACTCGCTGCTGCTGGCCACCTGAAAGCTGCCGAGGCTTGCGCTTTCCCATCCCCTCGAGACCGACGAGGCGCAGGATCTCGTTCACCTGGCCGGTCAGTGTCTGGCCGCGCACGGACCGGCGACGGAGCCCGAACGCCACGTTTTCGAAGATCGACAGGTGCGGAAACAGCGCGTACGACTGGAAGACGGTGTTCACGTCACGCTTGTAGGCGGGCAGCCCGCTCACTTCCGCGTCGCCGAGAAAGATCTCTCCTTCCGACGGCTGCTCGAAGCCGCCGATCATCCTCAGTGTCGTCGTCTTGCCGCAACCCGAAGGGCCGAGCAGTGCATAGAAGCTTCCGTGCTCGATCTCGAGGCTGAGGCGGTCGACTGCGACGACGTCCTCGAACCGCTTCGTGACGTCGACGAGCCGAACGTCGGCGTTTTCGGACGCCGCGACGTTCACCGGCCCACGCGCGTCCACGCTTCGGTGAGAACGTCACCGAGAATCGACACGATCTGGTCGAACTCGTGCTGGCCCGCGATGAGCGGCGGCGAGATCTGAATGACCGGGTCGCCGCGGTCGTCGGCACGACAGATCAGCCCACGCTCGAAGAGGCGCGGCGACAGGAAGTCACGCAAGAGCGTCTCGCATTCCCGGTCGTCGAATGACTCCCGCGTCTCCTTGTCCTTGACGAGCTCGATCGCGTAGAAGAAGCCGGTTCCGCGGACGTCGCCAACGATCGGGAGCTCGAGCAACTGCGAGAGCGTCTGGCGGAACGTGTCTTGCGTCTCCGCCACATGTTCGACGATCCTGTCCCGCTTCATGATCTCGATGTTCTTGAGCGCGATCGCCGACATGACGGGATGACCGCCGAAGGTGATGCCGTGCGAGTACATGCTCGTGTCTTGCATGAACGGCTCCATCACGCGGTCGCTGGCGACGACCGCGCCGATCGCGGCATAGGAGGACGAGAGCCCCTTGGCGATCGTCATCAGATCGGGGCGGATGTCGTAGCGCTCAGATCCGAACCACGCGCCGACCCGTCCAAAGCCGGTGATGACCTCGTCCGCGCAGAGCAGGATGTCGTAGCGGTCGCACAGCTCTCGCACGCCGCGCCAGTAGCCCTCCGGCGGCGTGAAGGCGCCGCCCGCGTTTTGCACGGGCTCCATGATCACCATCGCCACGGTCTCCGGACCTGCCGCCTCGATCGTCTGCTCGAGATCGTCGAGGAGAAATGCAGTGAACTCCGCTTCTGTCTCTTCCGGAGGCCGGTGGTACCGATTCGTGTTCCGCACGTGCAGTACGTCGGGCACGAGCGGCTCGAACGGTATGCGCAGCGCCGGGATCCCGTTGATCGAAAGGGCGCCCATCGTCGTGCCGTGGTAGGCGATGTGCCGGGAGATCGCCTTCCACCGGCGACCAGTCGACAATGCCGCGGCCTCGGCAGCCTCGTAGTCGACGACAGGGTCGATGCGCTGACCAGGGATCCTCGCTACACGTGTACGCATCTCACCCCGGGCCGAGTAGTACTGGCGCGCGAGCTTCCACGCCGACTCGACCGCCTCCGAACCACCGGACACGAAGAAGAGGCGGTTGAGATCACCGGGTGCCAGGGACGCGACCTCGGACGCAAGCTCGATGGCGCGTGGATGCGCGTACGACCAGTTCGTGTAGAACGGCAGCTCCCGCATTTGCGCGGCCGCAGCCTCGCCGATCTCCTCGCCGTAGCCGTAGCCGATGTTGACGGAGAAAAGTCCTGCGAGGGCGTCGAGGTAGCGCTTGCCCTTCGAGTCCTCCAGATAGCACCCGTCGCCGCGGACGATGATCGGCACCTCGCCGTCGCCGCCCATGCGCGTGAAGTGCAGCCAGAGGTGTTCGCGCGCAGCACGTTGCAGATCCAGCGTCTCGGGTGCAGTGGCGGTCAATGTTCCTCCCCTACTCGGGTTCCCCAGTCATACAGCTGCTTCACCATCTGAAGGTAGAGGAAGGTCTCGGTGGAGACGACTCCCTCCAAC
>JANWJY010000157.1 GCA_025451715.1 Fimbriimonadaceae bacterium
ACCGAGTGACCGTTCTGCGCGACGGACTGCTCGTCGCGACGAAGGCACGTGGCGAGTTCGACCAGGCTGAGCTTGCGCGGCTGATGGTCGGGCGTGAACTTGGTGACTTTTATCCAGAGAAGCGCGCGGCGAGAGATGGGGAAGTGCTGCTTCGTGCAACTGGTGTTGCGGTCTCCGGGTTCGTCCACGGAGCGGACTTTCATGTTCGCGCGGGTGAAATCGTAGGGTTGGCCGGTTTGATCGGCTCCGGCCGGACCGAACTGTGCGAGGCGATCGTCGGCGCGCGCCGAATGACTGCGGGGGTAATCGAGGTCGCAGGGAAAGGTGTCCGGGTCGGATCGGTGAAACAGGCGTCCAAGCTCGGGGTCGCCTATGTGAGTGAGGACAGAAAGGGGGCAGGGCTTGTGCTCGGCATGGACGTGGTCGAGAACACGACGCTCGCGAACTTGCGCAAGTACTGCAGACCGCTGGTCTCGAAGAACGCGGAGCGAAAGGCGACAGAGGGGTGGGTGAGTGAACTGGACATACGTGCAGGAGATCTTCGTGCCGACATTCTGTACTTGAGCGGCGGAAACCAGCAGAAAGTCGCCGTCGCGAAGTGGCTCGAAACGAAGCCGCGCGTGCTGATCCTCGACGAACCGACCCGCGGCGTCGACGTTGGTGCAAAGCGGGAAATATACAACCTAATCCAGAGGCTCGCGGACGAGGGGCTTGCGTGCATTGTCATCTCGAGCGAGCTTCCAGAGATAGTTGGTGTTTGTGAGAGAGTGGTCGTTATGCGCGAGGGACGCATCACAGGCGAGCTGAAGGGCACTCAGATTACAGAAGAGAACATCATGCTGCGCTCAGCGGGCGTGGCAGCATGAAGAAGCTCTTCCAGGAGTATGGAGTGCTGGTCGCACTGGTCTTGCTCCTGATAATCAATGTTGCTACGCGTGCGGACAACTTCTTGACACCCGAGAACATCCGCAACATTTTGAGCCAGAACGCCTATGTCGGCATCATCGCGATCGGAATGACGTTCGTGATCATGACGGCGGGGATCGACCTGAGCGTTGGGAGTATGGTCGCGCTGTGTGGCGCGGCCGCTGTGCTTGTGCTCAACAAGCAGGCTCCAAACGGTGACTCGACCGCGATCCTGATGGCGTGCCTCGCTTCGCTGGGTGTGGGCACGCTCGCGGGCGCCCTCAACGGTTTCGCCATTGCGTTCGGGCGGGTGGCACCATTTGTTGTGACCCTTGCGGGGCTCGCAGGCTTTCGTTCTATCGCGCTGGTGTTGGGCGAGGGCGGGGAAATCCGTTCGCAGGTGCCTTCGTTCGGGGAGCTGGGCTGTGCGGGGTTCTACATCCCATTTCTTAAGACCAACGTTGGCTCGCCGCTGACGATCTATTGGAGCCTCATCGCTTTCATCGGAGTGGCGTTTCTCGCCAGCTTCGTGCTCAACTACACTCGCTTTGGCCGATACATGATCGCGGTCGGGGCGAACGAGCGGGCCGCGAAGTACTCCGCGATCAATACGCAGACTGTCAAGCTCGCCGCATACACGCTCCTAGGCTCGTTGGTAGGTATCGCCGCCTTCCTGAACGCGGCACGGATGAATTCGGTAGGCACAGGCTCGGTCGGCTCGTTCTACGAGCTGGACGCGATCGCGGCGGTGGTGATCGGCGGGACTAGCCTGCGCGGGGGCAAAGGTAGAATCTGGGGCACGGTCGTCGGGGTCGTTCTGTTGACTTTGATCGCAAACATGATGACGGCGTACCGGATCGACACGAACTGGCAAGGGCTCGTTCGCGGCGGTGTGATCCTGGTCGCAGTGCTCCTCCAGCGAGGAAGCAAGGCGAGCGAGTGAGGAAGACAATGAAGACGATTTTGACTCTGGCGGCGGTTGCCGTCTGTTCAGTGTTTTTGATGGCGGGTTGCGGCCCCAGCGGCGGCGCGACTCCTGACGGCGGAAGCGGCGGGACAGAGACCAAGCGGTTCAAAATCGGCGTCTCGATCCCTGCCGCCGACCACGGTTGGACCGCAGGAGTCGGCTGGTGGGCAAAGGAGGCCGCGGCGCTCTACCCGAACGCGGAGTGGATCATCGAGACCGCCGTCGGCCCGGATGAGCAGATCACGGATCTGCAAAACCTGCAGAGCCAGGGCGTAGACGCGATGGTGATCCTGGCGACGGACAGTGCGCCAGTAACTCCCGCTGCGAAAAAGCTGCATGAGGCAGGGATCCTAATCGTCAACGTAGATCGTGGCTTTACGGAGCCAGTGGCAGACGTGTTCATCGCTGGTGACAACTCGGCGTTTGGCCGAAAGTCAGCAGAGTTCATGGCGCAGAAGCTTGGCGGTAAAGGCAACATCGTGATCCTTGCAGGAATCGCTGGAACGAACGTGAGCAAGGACCGTGTCGCGGCCTTCAAAAAGGTCATGGCCGGTCATCCCAATATCAGGATCGTTGCAGAAGAAGCCGCTGACTGGAACCGCGAGAAGGCTGACAAGGCCATGCAGAACATCCTGACTGCAAACCCGAAGATCGATGCGGTGTGGGCTAGCGACGACGACATGGCTCTCGGGGCGGAGAACGCGATCAAGGCAGCGGGCCGCGATAAGGAGATGTGGATGCTCGGTGGAGCTGGAATGAAGGACATCGTCAAGCGCGTGATGGACGGCGACGCGATGTATCCGGCGAACATCACCTATCCACCTTCGATGATCGCACTCGGGATGCAGCAGGCGATCGGGATCCTGACGGCCGGTCGTGATAAGGCGATGCAGTTCGTGCCCAAGAGCATCATCATAGACGTCGAGCTGATAACGCCGGAGAACGCGAAGAGTTATTACTTCCCGGACAGCATCTATTGACCGCATAAGAGTTTGGGAATCACCCTCTCCCGCGTCCGTCATCCTGAGCCAGTCGAAGGAGCCGGACGCGGGAGTTCCTTGTAACGCGGTACCATTGAGGTATCGATGCGCCGCGGCTTCACCCTGATCGAGCTCCTCGTGGTGATCGCGATCATCGCGATCTTGGCGGCGATCCTGTTCCCGGTGTTCACGCGCGCAAAGGCCGCGGCACAGGCGACCTCATGCATGTCGAACGAGAAGCAGCTCGGGTTGGCCGTACAAATGTACATAGCCGACTATGACGATTGTTTTCCGCCGGCTGCGTACCAGTCGGGCACGACCGTCGTGATCTGGCACGACGTCATCGACCCATACGTGAGGAACAAAGCCGTATGGCTGTGCCCTGGCAGCACCGTTTCGAAGACCGACGCGAGCGGCGCGGCGACTTCGCACTTTGGATACAACGCCTTTTATCTAACGAATCTGGACCTGTTCTTTTCCAACATCGACAACGTGCAGACCTACAGCATGGGGTCGGTCGAGCTGCCGGCCGAGACGATCCTCTTCTCGGTGAGCAAGTCAAGCGTGCAGGGAAGCTGGTGCGGCGACGACGGGAAGTACCTCTTGCCGCCATCGCAGCCGCCGACCGACTGCTGGGGCGTCCCCGACGACAACCCGGCTGAGATGGCGACGCTGAACTTCATCGACGGCCACTCAAAACGGTACAAGTTGACGCAGTTCTACTCGGGGCAGACCCCCGTAGACCGCTTTTTCGACAGACAGTAAGGTTGAGGGCACGGCGTGCCACCCTCCACCCCTCAATGCCTATGGTCCGTCCAGGTCCCAAGTCATTGGTCCGCCAGCGATCGTGACGACTCCACCGAGCGTTGTGCCGCCATTGGAAAGCGAGAACGTACCGCTTCCCGAGTGGTTTCCCTCGCTGGGGAAATTGATCGTCATCGTGACCTGCCCGTTGTTCTTTATCGTGCCAGTCACAGTTCCATCCTCGTCGCCGATGTCTGCGTGCATCGTGCCCGATATGTCGCCTGTCGCGTCTATGTTGAGCGACGCCGGGCCGCTGTCGACCACGCCGTCCCACGTGCCGTCCCAATCTCCTTCGAAAATGCTGAACGGGATAATTCCAGCCAGACCACCACAGCCCGACATGCAGAGCGCGATGGCGATGAAGAGGACGGCTCTCACTTGCCACCGTCCTTCTTCTCGGTCGCTGCAGCGGGTTCTGTCGCGACTCCTGAGCTCTTGACGTACTTGTCGAGCCATGCGACCCAGCGGGTCCACATGTCGAGAACGGTCTCGGATGCGCGCTGACCGTGGTCCTCATGCGGGTACATGTACAGCACCGACTCCTTACCGATGCTCTCGAGCATGTGGTACATGTTCTTCGCGTGGATTGGGTTGGTGCCGACGTTCTGGTCGGTCATGCTGTGGTACATCAGCAGCGCACCTGTCATGTGGTCCGCGTACATGATCGGCGACATCTGCAGGTACGTCTCTCTTGCGTCCATGAGCAGTCGGTTCTCCCGCTGAAACCGCATCGGCGTCAGCGTCCTGTTGTAGTTGCCGTCGCCGGCGATCCCTGCCTTGAAGTAAGGCGTGTGCACCATCGCGTTCGCCGTGCTGAACGCGCCGTACGAGTGCCCGCCGAGACCGAGCCGCTCACGGTCGATCATCCCTCGCTTCTCGCACTCGTCGATCACCGTCGCGAGGTTCTGCCGAAGGTCGTGCACGTAGTTGTTGTTCATCATGTCGGCCTTTCCGACGATGGGGCAGTCGGGTTCGACGAACGCGTAGCCGAGCTGTGTCAGGTACTGCTTGCTCTGTGTGCCGTAGCTCACCCACCGGTTCTTGTTAAAGGTTCGGTCTGCGCGGTCGTACGTCGCCTGGTCGGTGTACTCGCTGGGATAGAACCAGAAGAATGCGGGCAGTTTGTCGCCCTTCTTCCAGTCGCTCGGTAGAGTGACGTTGACCCAGAAGGAGAACCCGTCCGGCCGTTTGACGCGGAACCGCTCCTTGATCGTCGCGGTCATCTCGGGCGTGTAGTCTTTGTTGTTGGTCAGCTTGGTCATTTGTCCGTCGGCGACCGTGACGAGCCAGTCGTCAGGGTGCATCGTCGGACTCTGGCGGCTGACGATGATCTGCGAAGCGTCCGGCGTGACGATGTCGCCGAGAGTCTCGTAGACTTCTTCGGCGGACTGCCACACCTGCTTCGTCTCGCCTCCGATCACCACTTCCTTGAGGAATGGCCGCGGCGCCTTCTCCAGCGGTTTGTCGAACGACTGCGAGCCTTGCAGCCAGACTTTGCCGCCGTGCATCCTCACGACGCTTCCGCCCAACGGTCCACTGGTCATGACCAATGAGCCGGGGCTTTGCACCTCGGGCCCGCTTCGATAGGAGTACACGTCCTGTGGCTTCTGATCGCCATCGAGTGCTATAGCGTAGAGCACGCTGTTTCCGCTGCGCGTCGTCGAAATGAACAGTGTGCGGCAATCGGTCGAATAGCTTAGGCTGCTGATCGTGTCCTCGGTCGCGTACACCGTCTCGACGTCTATGTCTCCAAATGGCGCCTTCCAAAGCATCACTCGGTCTTTGCGCTGCGCGTTGCTTCCTTCGACCGCCGGCTCTCGCTGCAAGAAGCTCAGGCCCTTGCCATCGGGCCGCCAACCGATCGATCTCTTGCCATCGCCGGGCCCCGCTGCGCCCGCCTGACCTGCACCGCCACGCTGGCCACCGCCTCGCTGTTCGCGGTCGTAACCAGCGTTCTCGAGCCAGAACTCCATCTCATCGTCCTCAGCGGCATCAACTCCGCCGAGCTGCAACTCACGCTTGTTCAGCTCGACCAGCGACTTGCCGGTTTCGTCCCAGACCTCTTCGACGTTGCCGAAGCTGCTCGGCTGGACGATTCGGCTGAACGGCTTTCTCACAGTAGTCACTCGGATCGCTCCACCGCCCGGGTTGGCGTCGATGCTACTGATCATCTTGGGCTGTCCGATCTCGGTCAACTTTCCGTCCAGCGAAACCTTGGCCAGTTGTCCGGTCATGTAGTACTCGTAGAGCGCCTCGTCCTGCGCCGACTGGAACACCGTGAAGTAGGTTCGCAGCTCGTTGCTGCGCTTGTCTGTGACTTGCACGAGCGGTTCGTCGTCGAGTCCGGGCTCGCTCGGCGGGGCAGGCACCTTCTCAGAGCGGAACACGGCCATGACCGACTTGCCACCATCGGTCCACTCCAGTCCGGTGACGGCCGTGGCCATCAGCGGACGCCGATTGAGCCGTCGCGTCTTGCCGGACTTCGTTTCGGCGACGTAGACATAGGACGCGTCGTCAAAGTTCGCGATGAACGCGATCGACTTCCCGTCGGGCGAAAACGACTCGCTCGAGGTCGTCGCGTTCTCCGGCACCTGCACGGACCAGCGGTCCTTCGTCTTCCAGTTGAACACTTCGAGCCCGCGGACCGGGTTCGTCGTCATGGATCGGGCGCGTGTCGCTCGAATGTCGACCTGAAACCCGCCAAGGTTGTGGTACGCCTTGGAGTAGTCGACAAACTTGAGAAGTCCAGGCCGGGTCCGGATCAGATAGTGCTCGCCGTCAGGGCTCAGCCCGTTCAGGCTTACGTTGAGGTGTCGCGGAGCCGTGACGAGCTTTTCGATGACCCCGCCGGGGGTGGAGAACCCGCCTTTGGCGAGGACCGCATCGTTGTTGCCGCTGCTCTTCCAGTTGGCGAATGAAGCCGACGCTGCGAGGACGAAAACCGCCAGCGCGACCGTTCGGAGGCCGAGTGTTCCGGTCATGGCTGGAAGGTACCCCGAACCTCAGCCTGCTTGAACCTGATCTACGCGGATGCAAACTCGCGGCGGTCGAACACCAGGTCACTGGTGACCTTCCAGACGTCGGGCTCGACCTTGTTCTCCGGCATGATCTTGCTCGAGTTGACGATCGCGCTGGTCAGGCCCGCTTCGAGGGCGTAGTGCAGGAACGCCGAGTTGAGAACCACTCGAGCGGCGGGGTTCAGGCCAAAAGAAATGTTGCTCACGCCGAGGATCGAGTTGGCGAGGGGGAACTCCTTCTTGATCGATTTGATCGCCTCAATAGTCTCAATCGCCGCGCTGCGGAACTCCTCATCGCCAGAGCCGAGCGTGAACGTGAGGCAGTCGAAGAAGACGTCGTGGTCGGGCAGTCCGTGCTCCCTTGTTGCGTGTATGATCCTCTCAGCGATCGCAAGTTTGCGCTCCTTGCTCTTGGCCATGCCGTCCTCGTCGATCGTGAGCGCGACCACGGCCGCGCCATACCTCTGGGCGTGGTCCAAAACCTTGTGCAGCCTCTCTCCGCCATCCTCGAAATGGATCGAGTTGATGACCGGCTTTCCAGCCAGGCACTGGAGCGAGGACTCGACGACGTTCGTCTCTGTCGAGTCGATCATCACCGGGATCGTCACCTGCTTGTTGAGCAGCTTGAGGAGCGTGGTCATGTCGCGCACTTCATCGCGGCCGACGTAAGCGGTGCAAACGTCGATGATGTGCGATCCCTCGCTTTCGAGTTCTCTGGCGAGCTCCACCATCGCCTCCCAGTTCTCCGTCGCCAGCAGATCCTTGAACTTCCTGCTGCCGTTCGCGTTCGTCCTTTCTCCGACAATGAGGATCGACGCGTCCTGCCTGTATGGCGTGAACTGATAGAGGGAGGAGCAGCCGACAAGCTTATAAACCCGTGCCTGTTCCTCGGTCTTGACGTCGAAGTCGAAGCCAGGGAAGAGCCCGCGACACTTCATCCAGTGCGCGTTCGACGAGTGCGGCCTGCCGCCGACTGCGTCGGCGAGCAGTTTGATGTGCTCGGGCGTCGTACCGCAACAGCCGCCAGCGAGTGCGACGCCGTGCTCTTTCACAAACACCTCGTGGTGCCGCACGAGCTCCTCCGGAGTAAGTTTGTAAACGGCCTGGCCGCCTTCCATAGTCG
>JANWJY010000158.1 GCA_025451715.1 Fimbriimonadaceae bacterium
GTGACGGCGAGCGCGAACCCGGTCGCAACCGCCGCGTCCACCGCGTTGCCCCCCTTCAGCATGATCTCCGCCCCCACCCGGCTGGCGATCGCCTGGTCGCTGACCACCATCCCCCCGGTCGTCGTGACCTGCCCGACCTGGGTCGTAAGCAGGAGCGTGAGGGCGAGTGTCATGGGACTAGTTTAGACAATCCGCCTCCGTGCCAATCATCCCGAGCGGATCAAAGGAACATCTCGGGCCCGGATCTGCCCTAAGTCTAGGGTTCTCTGGCTTTATGTGAGCGAAGCAATTACTGCTTCGATCTGCTTTTGATAGACGCCGGCATCGGGCAGATCTCGAGGGCTCGTAAACGCGATAGCAACTTGGTCGATCGTTGATGTGAAGTGTCCAGCTTGCCTTAGTCGACCACCGTTCTTCACATCGATGTCGTACCACATGAAAGTGATGCTGCCCGGTTGAAGATTGGTGTAGGACATTAGAGAATCTCCGAGCCGCTCTTGTATTCGGTGATAGACGGCCGAGGGGCAAATGAAGAAGAGGCCCTTCGTGCAAAGGGTTTCGCGCCTCAGGACGTGGCCCTTGAAAATGAGTTGAGGAAGAATGCGTTTATTGACGTTCTCCCAGTTGAGGCCAGCCTTGGATTTGAGGTTCTGACGGAGGCCTGTACGATATTGCACCACTTCTGGTCGGTAGGTGCCAGTCGTGTCGATCGTCTGAACTTCGACGGCGACGAAGTCCTGCAACTGTCTATCCGCATCGAGGCGACAAAGTACCCAATCGACAGAGAACTGCCCTTTGCCTCGTCTACCGGGCAAACGTACTTCACGACCTGAACCTTGACCTAGGGCTACTATGAGGTTCTGCTTTGGCCCGACATCGGAGAGACTGCGGGGGTGTACAAGCATTGCGTCTCTTCCGAAGGCGAGCCGCGCCACATCTGAGAGCGTCAAATAGCTCTCACTGTAGAGTCGTTTCGGGCAAATGGGAACGACGCCTGCATTATTTGTCAAGACTGAACAAGCCCCAGATGGGCTACCGTCGTTAAAGCTCTTCGTGCAAGGAGCATCTATGTATGGGCAATGGGCCCGAGTGCGAAGACCCTCCACCGCCGCTGTCTGATCTGAAAGCGGATTGCCAAACCACTCGAACACCTCTAGCGGCATGCGGCCTCGAAAAGACGGCCGGGGGCGGCGCGGCCCTCAAGTTTCGTGACAACTGCCTGCCCAATCGCTCTGGCCATCAGCACTGGTACGGCATTTCCAATCTGCCGATACTGATCTACCCGTGATCCGCAGAACTGGTAGCTGTCAGGAAACGTTTGGAGCCTCGCTGCTTCGCGGACAGTCAACGTTCGATCCTGATCATAGTGAAACGCGGCTCCCCAGTGCGGGTCGATTTTCGTCATGATAGTCGAGGACAGCCCATCACGTGTCAACCGTCCGTATCGCCGCGTGTGGTCGGAGCGACGAGCACGCTGCATTCCCGCCGGCAGTAGTTCGTGAGGAATGTCGCGCCAACTTCCACCGGGCTTGATGTGCTTTAGCCTTTCAAGATTGACTTGAGCGAGCGCCGGCGCCACATGGTGAGTCAGAACCGTGCTACCGTTACGAAGTTCTCTTGCAAGTTGTGAATGCACCTTGCGTGTGTATCGCTGTTCTTCTTTGCCTTCGCCGCTCCTTAGCTTCGGTAAGTCACCGAGAGCATCGAACACAGTGTTCTTTGGCTTTAACTCGTATTGTCTGAAGTTGTCTGCTCGATAAATGAGCTTTCGTCCGCCCGTAAAGTTAGCGCGACCTTGCACATCAAACTCGGGGAGAGGATGACCAGGCGCACCGTCGCGTCCAGCCAGGAGGATCAAGCGATAGCGTTCTTGGGGAACCCCATAATGGGGCGCGTAGAGAACCCAGTAGGAGACGTCGTAGCCGAGGCGCAAGAAAGAGTTGCATATTTGCTGAAACACCTTGCCTTCTCCGAGCGAGAGCATTCCTGGCACGTTTTCGAAAACGAGAGTGCGTGGGCGAAACTCGTCGACGAAGCGGACATAGTCTTTGAAGAGGTGGTTGCGAGGGTCCTCCAAGAACCTCTCGGGAGCATTAATGCTAAAGCCTTGGCATGGACATCCGCCGACGAGGCAATCTAGATCTCCGGGCTTTAGTCCCAGACCTCGTCGGATGCTCGAGGCATCCAGGTCTTCAATGGGCGCAGCGACGGAGTGCGCGCTTCCGTGATTGCGCCTAAAGGTCTCGACCGCCATAGGGTCGTGGTCGTTGCCGAACAGGCACGAAAAACCAGCCTGCGAGAACCCCTCGGTCAGGCCGCCGGCTCCACAAAAGAGGTCAATTGACGTGAACATTCTTCTACTGTTCCTGACGAGAGAACTTACCCCATCGAAGCGCACGGCTGGATAGTCCAGCTAACTCAATACGGTGCGAAGTGGTCAGAAGGACCTGCAATCTTGAATGCATTTTAGGACGGCCCCCCGGTTTTGTGAGGGCTAACCCAAGGCAGCCGGGCCGAATAGCCCACATCAGACAACCAGGCAAGTTCAAAATAGGACCTTCGTCCCTCAAACAGTGACAAACTGACCACTCAGGCGTCATAAATAGCTGTAAGGGTAAAAACCAGGGCCCGAAGAACAGTAGGGACGGCGCCCGGCTAAGAACCGGGTTCAAAAAAGGGAAGCGAAAGCCTGCCCGCATCCCCCTCTACACTCCAGTGAGTGGAGAGGGGCTAGGGGTGAGGATCCGGACCAACAACAAAGCCTCCCTCTCCCTGAGCCTAGATCGGTCGCGTCGAAACCTGGATACCCAGGATTCGACCCGCGTCGAAAGTCGGTGAGGTCCCACGAACCGGGTGAGGGAGCTAACAGTAAAGTCCCTTCGACCCCTTGACCCTTGACCCTAGACCCGGCCCTACTCCCCCACTACGCACTCTGCACTCAGCACTAAAATGAGCAAAGACCAAGCAAACATCGACGAAGCCAAGCACTACCACGACCTCGACATCAAAGTCGCACGCGCGGCACTGACCGCCGAGTTCAAAGACCCCATGTACCGCCAGAGCGCGCGGCACGACCTCGTCGTCGCGCTAGCCAGAAAGAGAAAGGCGATCATCGCCGACCCACGCATCACCGCCAACATCAAGGCCGACATCGTCTACGACATCGACGCCGAGATCAACATGGTCCGAGACTTCCAACGTCTCGCCCTCGAACAACCCACAAAACTCGACGACGAGCCCGTCGGCTACAAGCGCCCACCAAAACACTCCCAGTTCCAAAAAGGCCACCCCGGCGGACCAGGAAGACCCAAAGGGACCTTCAGCCTCAAGGCCCTCGTGCTCAAAGAGCTCAACAAGAACGGCGGAAGAAAAGCCCGCGCGATCTCAAGAGGGCTCGTCAACCGCGCGCTGCGCGGTGACCTCCAAGCCGCCGTCACCCTCTTCAAACTCTTCAAAAACGTCCCCTGGCTCCACACCCAAAAAGACTGACCGCATTTTCACCTTCAAATTCCCATTATAAAATGGGAATTCCGATCCCCTCCCCCTTGGGGGAGGGCTCGGGAGAGGGTGTGAACCATAGAGTCCTTTCCGCCCCTGGTACCTTGAAGCAGTGCCAGAACCCAAACCCGAGATCGTGTTCCTGGCGAACAGCAACGCGCGGATGGGGGCGGCGGGGGCGGAGCACGCCAAAGTAGCCCTGGAGCAAGAAGGGTTCACCATCAAGGAGTTCCGGGTCACCAGTTCGGAACAGGAACTGCTGGGGCACCTCGACCAGCACCTCCATAACAATGAGAGCATCATCGCGATCGGCGGCGGCGACGGCACGCTAAGAAGCGCGGCAGAAAAGATCGCAGGCACCGAGGCGACAATGATGGTGGTCCCGCTCGGCACAGGCAACGCGTGGGCGCACGAGCTCGGCATCCCGCCCGGCGCGGGCAACACCGCAAGGGCGCTCGCACACGCGACCACAAAACAGATCGACCTCGGCATCGCCAACGGGCGCGGGTTCGTGAACGTCGCGACGATGGGGCTCACCGCCCTGATCAACCAGAACCTCGAGAAGAGGGGAAAGGGGATCTTCGGAAGACTGGCGTACATCCCCGCAGTCATAAGGTCGATCAGCCAGCTCCGCCCGTTCACGCTGCACGTCAAGACGCCGAACGAGGAGCACCGCGGCAAGGCGCTGATGTTCGTCGCGGCGGCGGGGCGCACGCACGCGGGCCCGTTCCAAGTGACCCGCGCGGCGGCGAACGACGACGGGATGCTCTCGCTCTACGCGCTCGACTTCACGGGCAGGGGCGGCCTGTTCCGGTTCGGCCTGGCGCTGCTGATGGGGCGGCACATGGACCTGAACGAGGTGTGGACGTGCGAGTGCGTCTCGGCGGAGGTGTGGACGCGCCCGGCGAAGCGGATCATCGTCGACGGTGAGAAGGCGGGGCGGACTCCGCTTGTGCTGGGCATCCGGGCTGGTTCGCTGCGGGTGCTGGTTCCTGAGAGCGGAGAGCAGAGAGCTGAGAGCTGAGTGGTATCCCTCAACCGCCTCAGCGGTTGAGGGTTCTGCCGCCAAGTACCCTCAACCCGTGGAGCGAGTTGAGGGATAGGAGCAGAGGGTCCCCAGAGAAACGGGAATTATTGTATAATTGAGGAAGTCGAGATAAGGCTCAACGATTTAGGTCGGCGGATCCTCGCGTGAGTCCGCCGACCTAGGTTTTTAAGGTCGACGGGCGGGTTGATTGGGACTGGGAATACACCCTCTCCCTAGCCCTCCCCCAAGGGGGAGGGAATGGAGGAAGAAATGGCAACGCTCGTCATAATCGGCGCCCAGTGGGGCGATGAGGCCAAGGGGAAGATGGTCGACGTGCTCGCGGACAGCGCCGACGTCGTCGTGCGCTACTCCGGCGGGAACAACGCCGGGCACACCGTCATCACCGGCGGAAAGACGTTCAAGTTCCAACTGCTCCCAGCGGGGATCCTGCACAAGGACTGCATCAGCATCCTCGGCGGCGGAATGGCGGTCTGCCCTAAGAGCCTGCTCGATGAGATCGCGGCGACGCGCGCGCAGCAGCCGGAGCTCGGGCAGCTGATGGTGAGCGCGAGCGCGCACGTCGTGTTCCCGTACCACCGCCTTTTGGACCGGCTCGAGGAAGAGGCGCGCGGCGAGAACAAGATCGGCACGACCACGCGCGGCATCGGCCCGGCCTACACCGACAAGGTGCAGAGGATCGGGATCCGGATGGGTGAGTTCGTCGAGCCCGAGGTTTTTCGCAAGAGGCTCGGCGAGGTGCTCGCGGTCAAGAACCGGCTGCTCTCGATGTTCGGCGAAAACGCGATCGACTTCGATTCGCTGTACTCGGAGTATTCGGGCTATGCGGCAGCGCTTCGGCCGTTGGTCCGCGAGACCGACTCGGTGGTGCAGAACGCGGTCTACGACGGATGGAAGGTGATGTTCGAGGGCGCACAGGGTTCGTTCTTGGACCTGGACTCGGGGACTTATCCCTATGTGACTTCGTCGCACCCGACCGCGGGCGGTGCGTGCATCGGGACTGGGATTGGGCCGCGCTCGATCGACGGCGTTCTCGGTGTTTGCAAGGCCTACACGACGCGCGTCGGCGAGGGACCCTTCCCGACGGAGCTGTTGGACGAGACCGGGCAGTTGATCCGCGACCAGGGGCAGGAGTACGGCACGGTGACCGGGCGCTCGAGGCGTTGCGGATGGTTGGATTTGGTGGCTTTGCGCTATTCGGCTCGGTTGAATTCTCTGAGCGGTCTGATCGTTGCGAAGCTCGATGTTCTGTCCGGGTTGCCCGAGCTTAGGGTCTGCACGGGTTACATGTTGGACGGGAAGGTGATGGACGGCCTGCCGACGAGCGTTTCTGAGTGGAACCGCGTGGAGCCGCAGTACGAGACGGTCGCGGGCTGGAGCGGGGACCTGACTACTGCGCGATCGCTTTCCGACTTGCCCTCCTCTGTACGCGATTACTTGGACTTCATCGCGGCGCACGTGGGCATTCCCGTTGCAATCGTCAGCGTTGGTCCGGACCGGGATGAAACGGTGGTGGTGCGCGAAGACCTGGTGTGGGGAAACGGGAAAAACTAGTTTCCGGTCGTCGCTGTTGACGTTTCGCTTGGCGTCGCCGACCAGGTGCGGGAGAGCATGGCGGTCGGGGCGAGGTTTTCGTCGATCGAGCGTTGGTAGTCGGCTCGGGTGACGTCCGCGGCGTACACGGTCTTGTCTCCACTGACGATGCGCACCGAAACAGAGACATAAGTCGAGAACTCGCCGAACACTGCCTTTGCGAACTCGACGCACTCGAGTGCGGGGTCGGTGTTCGCGCCAAGGTTTGCGGTGACGTTGAGCGACGGGCCGCGCGGGTCTTCGAGCGCGGAAACGAGGTCCTTGCCAATTGGGTACTTGCTCGCGATGAGCGCGGCGATCTGTTGGTCGATCTGCGTCCCGGGCCAGACCAGCGGAAGCACCGGGGTCTCGACCGCCGTCGGCTCTGGATCGCCGAGTTTGGGCTCCTGCGTCTGTGGCGGGCGGCCTGAGACGATCGGATCGGTGATAAGTGCGGGAGTGGAGTCGGGCTTGTCGTTGGACATCGCGCCACCGAGCATGAAGCTCGCGATGCCGACGATCGCGACGAGCACGACCATCACGAAGAGGTACTGCTGCGTCTTCGGTCTGCTCTCGGGGATGCCGAGCTGCTGCGCGGTGCTCGCGGCCTCTTGTTCGGCCATTCGCCGTTGCGCGGATTCAAGTTTGCGGCGGTCGTTCTGCGACTCGGGCCGAAGATCGAGCGCCATCTCGAACCACTGTGCGGCCTGCTCAAGCTCGCCCTGTTCGGCGTAGATGTCGCCAAGGAGCGTGTGGGCCGTGCCGGTGTTGGGGAAGCGCTTGAGGATGCCGAGGCAGACGTCTATGGCTGGTTTGTAGTCGCCGCGAATGCGGTGGAGGTTGGCCTGGGTGATCTCGCGGTAGACCTCCTGATCGCTTCCTTCGGCAGCAGGGTCGTCCGAGAGCGGCGCGCCGCACTCGATGCAGTAGGTTGCCGCGGGGTCGTTGACCTCGAAGCACTTGTTACAGACTTTATTTCGATCCTGTGCTGCCAAATCCGCCTTCGCCTCGCTCGGTGTCGTCCAGGGCCTCCGAGACAAGCAAGTATGCCTGAGAGACGGGGACGATCACCAGGTGCGCGATTCGCTCGCCCTTTTCTAGTTTGACACTTTCCGCGCTGAGGTTGATGAGCAGGCACATGATTTCGCCCCGGTAGTCGCTGTCGATGGTGCCGGGGGTGTTGAGCATGGTGATGCCGTTCTTGAGTGCGAGTCCGGAGCGAGGTCTGACTTGGCCCTCGAATCCAGTCGGGATGGCCATGCGAAGGCCGGTGGGGACGAGCTTGCGCTCGAGCGGCTTTAGTTCGACTTCCTTAGTGCTGCAAAGGTCCATTCCGGCGGAGCCCTCGGTCTGGTAACGAGGGAGAGTCGCTTGCTCCGTGAGTGTGACTTTGACGGTCGGTCTTTCGGTCATTGCGATGTCGTATGCTTGCGGCATGAGGATCGAGCCTCTGGGCGACGCGGCGTACATCGTGCGCGGCTTGGGCGACGGTCCGGCCTTCGCCTTTGCGGAAGCTCTGGGCCGCCTTGGTCTGCCCGGGGTCGTCGAGGTTGTGGCCGCGTACGACACGCTGGGCGTGTACGTCGATCCCGACCAGTTTAGTTTGTCCGCGTTGCCGTCGGCGCTTAGTTCTGTCGAGGGTTTTGAACAGTCGGCTGTGGGAAAGTTGCACCAGGTGCCTGTGTGTTATGAGCTTGGGGAGGATCTGGAGTCGTGCTGCTCTGAGCTCGGGGTTTCGGAATCGGA
>JANWJY010000159.1 GCA_025451715.1 Fimbriimonadaceae bacterium
GCTTGTCGGCACGATCCAGAGCGACTCGCCGCGGTTGGCGACGGAAGCCGGCAGGTAGGCGCCTTGGCCCGGATCGTACTTGAACGCCCGGAAGTCGACTTCCGGCACGAGGCCGAGGACCGCACCGAGAGAGTTGTCCGGGAAGATGTAGGGGAACGTCACCATCTGTGCGCCGGCCGCGAGCCTGATGATCGGTGTCGCCGCGATTCTTATGCTGGTCGACAGAGTCCTCTGTGGGCCAGGAACCGGTGCGAACGTGATCGAGATCGGAAGATCGCCGAATGTGACGCCGTCCGATTCGACCTGCCACTCGACGAAGCCGATCGCGTTCGGAGCCACCGTTCCAAGAACCTTCTCCTGGGTCTCCCCAGCAACGAGGCTCAGTCCGGTCGGCAGCGTGATGATGAATCGAACGCTCTGCATCGCGACGGCCTGGTCTAGCTTCGCGTACTGGTTGTCGATGTACGCGCGGACCGTCATCGGGTTCGGGGAGAGTCCGTCCTGACCGTTAGGGTCGGCGTTGATCATTCGCGGAGCGTCTACGACTGCCGCGTACGGGTCGTTGTAGTCCGAAACGCCCCAGCTGCTCTTGAGCACCTGGATGATCCTTCGTCGGCCACCGGCTGCGACCTGGACGACTGGGTATCGCTGTGCGATCGAGTGGTCGTAAATGTAAACGTCCGCTTCTTCTTGGGTGCCCGTCGGGTCGCCGAAGACATTGAAGCGCAGGTTGTTGTTCCACAGCGTGAAGAAGTGGTCACCGATCCGGATGAGGTCGGCCGTGCTCGCGCCGATGAACTGGTTCGCGTTCAACGGGTCAGGCGACAGCTTTCGCATGGTCAGGTCGGGCACGTTTGTCACGTGCAGTCCATAGGCTTCTGTCTGTCCGGCAAGGAACTGCACCCAGGCCGGGAACCGCTGGCTCGTTCGAGGCAGTCGGTGGTCGTTCCGGATCGGACGGGTCGTCGGAGTCACAAAGTAGCCCGTGAACTGGTCTTGGGTCAGCTTCGAGACGCCGAAGTTCGTACCAAGCACGGCAAAGAACTGGTTGGTGAAGGTCTGAGAGTCGAACTGACCGAAGCTTGTGTGCTGGCCGCCCCACAATCCGAACAACAGCCCGAGAGGGCGAGGCTCTGGATCCAGGTTGACGATGTCCCACCACAAGATCGCGGCGTCGCCGACGTTGCGGACGGTCAGAGTGACGTCGACCTCGCCGTCGGTCCAGGCGCCGACCATGTACCGCTTTGAGGCACCTTCGAACGCGAGACGCAGTCCGCCGTCACCAAAGAGCTCACCGTCGGCAGGGGCGTCCGTGTCCTTGGAGATGATCGCGTAGCAGAAGTCGCCCACCGGGTCGACTGGGGCGCCCATCGAGAGTGCCAGGCCGTCGTCGAAAGACGATTGGACAGATCCCGTGCTCCCCATGAAGAACGAGAGACGGCCGGAGGCCTCCAATTCGCGCGCGGGTGTCCAGCACGGCCCGTTTGGGCCGCCCCACGTCGCGGTGCCGGAAACACCCATCGATACGCCAAAAATGCCGTTCGTGATGAGGTTGTAACCGTAGTCGGGCGAATACTGGGGCTCTGGTGGATCTCCGGAAAAGTCCCGGCACTCCTCAAACCAGCCCGCTCCGATGATTTGGGCTTGGGCAGCGGTGGCGCCGATCACGGCAATTGCCGCACATCCTACAAAATATCTCAGCTTCATGATCTATCTGTCCTAGGGTTCCCTGGCATAGCTCCCTTGTCGGGGTTCTACGCCAGGGATTCGTCTATCCACTCACTCTATTGTCCGATGCCTATAGGCCGCCGCGTGGTCCCGGAGGAGGTGTCAGGCGCTTGAATCGCCGCACTCCGCTGTAAATGAACCGCATGCCGTTCGAGTCCCGGACTGGGCCCGGCGAGTCTGCGGGGTTCCGCGCGCCGATTCTCCAGTAAACGTCGACAGCACCTGGGAAGAACGTCGACGTGTCCACCGTCGGCGAACTCACAGTCTGGCCGCCGGCCTCGGTCAGCTCGATGAACGGAGTCATCGTCACCGTTTGGTTCCCTGACGGGAACGCTGGGCTCGTCGAGAGCTGCAGAACGTACTCGATCTGAACGCTCTGAACCGGACCGCGCACCGAGGAGAACTGGAACGCAATCGGGGTCGCCACGATCTGGTCCGGGTCTGGAGACCTGAGCTCAGACCGAACGAACGGAGTCGCGATGCCGCTGGCGTTGAGCCGCTTCGAGATGAAGTAGCACCACTCTTCCGTCTGACCGGTCGAGCCGCCCGTCGTGCCGCCCGTCGTCGTTCCTCCGCCCGTAGTCGTACCGCCGCCAGTCGCGCCGCCACCTGTCGCGCCGCCACCGCCGCCGGTCGCAGAACCCGGAAGGCTGAGTCCGCTGACGCGGAACACGACTTCGACCGAATACTGATAGGGGGTGCCCGGAATCATAGGGTTGCCGGGGGTGTTCGAAGAGCCTGGAAGCTCATTGCACGTGACGTTCGTGTCCACGCCCGTAAAGTCGAACCAGGGGTTCGAAGCACTTGGGGCGTTTGTGCCGATCGCGTCGTCAACGATGTTGCCGAGCTGACCTGCCGCGACCGCTACTGGAGACGTTGAACCGTCGTTGCGCCAGACTTGCCAGCGGTAAGGGCCTTCTTCGTTGCCACGCAGGAACGGGTCGCGGGTCCAGCTAATGTTGACTGCCGCCTGGTCGGAGGCCGTCGCCATCGCCTCGGCCTTGATCGAAGCGAGGTTCGAGTCGCCGCTGCGACCCTGGCCGAGCAGGAACGCGAGCGCTAGTACGACGAGCAGGAGCGATACGAGCCCGCTGTTGCTGCCGCCTCGCGCCTTGCGCGAGGTCTTGAGCTCGCCATCGTCGCCGATGCTCTTTGGAGTCGCGGTCGGCGAGTAGAGAGTTCGAACCTTGTCGCCCGGCTGTACGCCTTTGATCAGGTTGCCGTAGCTGACGTAAGAAGAGTCCGCGTCCACGTTGGTGATCGTCGCAGAACCCACCTGGTCCTTTCCGCGGATGATGATCACGTCCATGCCGCTGCGGAATCCCGCACGGCTGCCGCGGTTGATCAGAGCCTGGTCTTTGAGGGTGTTGAGAACGGTCGCCGAAGGAAGCTGTCGGGCCTGCATCTCGCGAACGACACGAAAGGCCATGTCGCTGATCGCGTTGCCCATCAGTGTCCCCGACGCAACGTCGTCCGTTCGGATGCCCGATGCTCCGATGTCGTGGCCGCCGTTGACTGTCAAGCCTGACGCCACGTCCCGCATTTCAACCGCGACCAAGATGCGCGCGATGCGCCCGTTGCCGCTGTTGTCGACCCGGGCGTCGATGACTCGACCGGTGATGATCGTGCTGACGTTCAGGTTTTGGCCGAGCCGGATAAGACTAGCCCTGTCCGTCGGCGCAGTCTGCCAGCCCATGTCGTTGATGACGCGGTTGATCGTCTCGATCGGAATCAGGTCTGCTGAACCGAGGCTCGAGAGCTCGGAGCGGAACGCCGCTGCGGCTCGTATGCCAAGGTCGGGCATCCCGACGCCCATTGCGCGTGACTCGACTTCGAAGTCGATTACCGCAACCGCGGGAAAGTCTTGAATCTGGGCGGTGGCCGTCCTCGCAGCCCCGAGCCCAAGCGTCAGCGCAGCAAGAGCACCAACGAACGCATTAAAACGAAAACGCTTCACGGTCGTGCGTCCTCCTCAGTCCAGTAGTCAAAGTGTCGCATCTTCACGTTCCCAAAACAGCCTAAAGCCAGCCTCAGCCAGGCGACCCGGCAAGTCAATGCTGATCATAGCCGATCATGGGCGGTGGGCGCAATTGCACGGGTTGCTTTCGCTTGAACCCTGTGCGGCGCCCAGCCCGCGATCCTGGCTCTGGTTCAGACCAGCGGAGTATAGCACGCTTCCAGATTCAACGCAACTAGCGCGAAACCAGCGAACGGGCCAGCTCCTCCACGTCTCGTTGGACGGAGTCCAGGGGCCGGTCCGTTCGAATCGTTCGGTCTGCGAAAGCCAATTTGACCTCGCTTGCAAGTTGGCTCGCAGCGAGCCTCTCAGCCCGCTCCCTGTCCCCTAGGCGCTCGGTCAGCCTCCGTAGCCGCTCTTCCGGGGCGCACACGACGACCCAGATCCGACTGAAAGCGGCTTGGATGCAGGTCTCGAGCAGCAGCGGTACTTCTACAACGTCCGCGCTCGTCTCGACCAAGCGTGAGAACACCTCTGGGTGCAGGATTTCGTTCAGTGCCCTGCGCTTCTCAGGCTGGTTCGCGACGATCGAGATCAACGAATCCCGATCGAAGGGTGTCCGCATCTCAAGTGCACTTGAGACCTCTGCCTGAACCGCCGGGTCGCTGAGGACCTCGCTCGCGATCTCGTCTGCCGAAGCCGTCGAGAGCCCGAACTCCGAGAGCATCCGAAGCACAGTGGTCTTCCCTTCGGCGACCCCACCCGTCAGTGCGGCTGAGAGTAAAGCCATCTGTCCAAATGGACGGAGCGCAGGGGACATACGCCGCCCTGCGCTCCATTCGCGTTCACGACGGAACTACTCCGCCTTCTCTTCGGTCGGCTCGGAGGTCGCCTCCGCAATCGGTTCGGCTTTCGGAGCCCGATCCTCGACGACCGGCTCAGCCTCTGCCTTCACCGATTCTGGTGCAACGGCTTCTGCCTTCTGCGCCTTCTCCTCGACGGCTGACTCCTGTGCCGCGGATTCGGCTTTCGGCGGCCTCGGTTTCTTTTGCGCGGGAGCCCCTGCTCCTGCGGGCGCGTCTTGCGGCAGGATGCCCTTCAGCATCCCTAGCCGCTCACCGATCGTGGCACCGCCAGTAGGGGCAGCCCTCCCTGCAGAGGTCTCCTGCTCCTGTTCGGGCCTGCCGCCCTTGCGGCGCTTCTTGCCGCCAGGGCCGCTCTTGCCTCGGTCGCCGCGGTCGCCTCGGTCACCGCGACCGCCACCGAACTCGTAGCTCGGCGCGTCGCGGAGCGGCGGCTCGGAGCCGTCCCTCAGCGAGAGCACCATTCGACGCTCGTCGGGACGCAAGTCTAGGATCGTCGCCTCGACCTCCTGCCCGGCTTCGACGGCCTCCTGTGGCTTCTTGATGCGACGGCTCGACATCTCGCTGACCGGCAGGAACGCCTCCGCTCCTTCGGGCAGCCGGACGAAAGCGCCGCTCTGCACGAGCCGCGAAATCTTGACCGGGATCTTCTGGCCCTTCTTGTAGTTCTCGCGGATGAGGTTCCACGGGTCGGGGAGCACCTGGCGGAGGCCAAGGCTGATCCGACCAGAGTCCTTGTCCAACCGGAGCACCATGACGTTGATCTCGTCGCCCTCGCGAAGGACCTCCTTCGGGTGGTCGATCCGCATCCAGCTCATCTCGCTGATGTGTAGCAGCCCGTCGATCCCGCCAAGGTCGACGAACGCGCCGTAGTCCGTCAGCCGGCGCACGACGCCAGGCAGTACGTCTTGCGGCTTGACGTCCGTGAAAATCTTGTCCTTGACCTCGTCGCGACGCTCGGTCTCTGCCGAGCGGTTCGAGAGCACAACCTTCTTCCTGTCCCGGTCGACCTCGATGATCTTCACCGGCAGGATCTGGCCGACGTACTTCTCGATGTTCCGGAGCCGACCGCTTCCCACGTGCGTCGCTGGCACGAACCCTCGAACGCCGATGTCGACCACGAGACCGCCCTTCACCCTGTCAATGACTTGGGCCTGGAAGACCGTTCCTTCCTCAAAGGCGTCGAGGATCTTCTGCCACTGGTTGTCAAAGTCCGCACGCCGCTTTGAAACGAGCGGTGCGCCCTCTGCGCCACCAGCCCGAAGGACGATCACGTCGAAGGTGTCGCCCGGCTTGAACATCTCAGACGCGTGCTCGAGTGGCTTGTCGGTCAGCTCTTCGAGCTGGATGATCGCCTCGGCCTTGGTGCCGAGGTCGACAAACACTCTGTCCTTCTCGACTTGGATGACCGTGGCCTCGATGCGGTCGCCCTTTTTGAGCTGACGTCCGTTATCGCGGTTGGGGTCGTCCGATTCGAGGTCGGCCATCGCTTGGTCGAACAGCTTTGCGTCGTCGGAGACGGTGGTCATGGCGGCAGTGCCGCTGGGCGTCGGATCGGGTTGGGCCGTCGCAACCGGAGCAGAACTCGGAATCGGCTGCTCGGTGACGGCGGTCTCGGAACTCGGCGTGTGGCCACTGCCCGGCGCGGGGGTGTTCTCCGGCTCGGTCAATGTGCCCGTGCCGGTCTCCGCGCCCTGGACTGCGGTCGTCAACTGGTCGTCGGTCATTCTTTGATGTGTACCTATGAGAGGATGTGGTGACGCATGGCGGCATGGCGCCGTCAACGTGCCCCTATTGTAGCCGAATTCATCCCCGTGTCCAGGCCCTGACCTGCGGATACAGGCTTCGATACCGGGCAAGCGCCTCTGAATAGTCTACGCCCGAGGGTTCGAACTGCTTGCCGAACTTTACTGTTTGAACGCACGCTGACTGTACGTCAGGCCATATCCCAATCCCGACACCCGCGAGCAAAGCCGCCCCGAAGGCCGGCCCGTCGTCACCCTCGATCCGGACGCAGCTCGTATGCAGTACGTCCGTGAGCAGTTGCATCCACAGGTCGCTCCTTGCTCCTCCTCCCGTGACACGAACCTCGTTGACTGTTACCCCTAAGGATGCGAGCCGGACGAGGCAGTCAGCGAGTCCGAAGGTCGCGCCCTCGAGCACCGCTCGTGCCAAGTGCGCACGCGTGTGCGAAAGCGTCAGCCCTGCAAAGGCTCCCCTGGCCAAAGGATCGTTATGGGGGCACCTCTCCCCAGTCAAGTAGGGCAAGAACGTGAGTCCTTCACAGCCCGCAGCCACGGATCCCGCCTCTTGGTCGAACGTGCTGAAACTTTTGCCCTGAAGGAAAGCGTCCCGCGCCCACCTGACAGCACCGCCACACGAGAGCATCACCCCCATCGCGTGCCAGCGGCGGTTTGCGTGGCAGAACACGTGCGCCGCGCCCGTCGGGTCGGGCTCGGGCCTTTCGAGAGAGGAGAACACGACTCCGCTCGTGCCGAGGCTGACACTGACGATCCCTTTCTTCACCGCCCCAGTCCCGACTGCACCCGCGGCTTGATCCCCTGCCCCGGCCACCACAGGGATGCCCTTGTCTAAGGGTGCAAAGCTGTCTGTGTTGCCTGTTTGCTCGTGTGATTCAGACAGCTTTGGGAACATGCTCGGATCGAGGTTCAACGCCTCGATCCCCTCAATCCACCAGCCCCTTTTCTTGAGGTCGAGTGCCCCCACGCCGCTCGCGTCGCTCGCGTCCGTTGCCTTCTCGCCGGTGAGCAGGAACCGCACGTAGTCTTTGGGGAGCAGCACTGACTTCGTTCTCGCGAAGTTCTCTGGCTCGTGGTTTCGCATCCACAAGACCTTGGGAAGTTGGAACCCCGTCAGCGGGGGGTTGCCGGTTATGCTTCTCACGGCGTCCGCTCCGAGTGTCGCGTCGATTTCTTCGCACTCGCGCTCGGTTCGCTGGTCGCACCACAGGATCGCTGGCCTGACCACTTGGTCAGAGGCGTCGAGCGCGACCATGCCGTGCATTTGCCCGGTCAACCCGATCGCGTCCGGCTTGGTCTCGCCGATCTCTGTGACGCAATTCTCGATCGCCTTCGCCCAGTCAGCCGGGTGCTGCTCAGCCCACGTCGGCTGCGGCGCGTGGAGCGGGTACTCCGCGCTCGCCTGCTTGATGACTCTTCCCGTCTCGTCGATCAACACGGCCTTTGTCGAGCTCGTCCCCACATCGATCCCGAGCAGTTTGGCCATGTGCCCGATTCTACTGCCCGCTCCTAGCAGTCCAAAGTAGACTTCCCCCGATGCGCAGGGCCGTGGTAGACGTTGGGTCGAACTCGGTGCTACTGACCGTCTGTGAAAGAGTCGACGAGGGTTGGGTCGAGCTGTTCTGGAGCAGCGAGGTCACAGGGCTCGGAACCGACACCAAGAAGACCGGGCAGCTCAGCGAAGACGCCCAAGAGAAGACCCTCGCGGCGGTCAAGGCTTCGTTTCTCAAAGCAGGCGAGATGGGAGCGAAGTGCGTGGCGGGAGCGACAATGGCCGTACGCATTGCGACCAACGCCGCAGATTTTCTGAAGCGGGCGGAGGCCCAGGGAACACCTGTCGTGGTGCTGAACGGCGACGAGGAGGCGCAGTACGGACTCGAGGCGGTGATGGACGACCCGACTTTCGCGCTCCACCAAACGGTCAGCGTAATCGACCCGGGAGGTCATTCGACTGAGCTGACGACCGCAACGCGAACGCCGACTGGGATCGAGGTGGTGTTTCGGAAGAGCTTCCCGATCGGCGCTCTCGCTCTTCGCGATGGCCCGATGGGCGCGGACTCGCCGGACCTCGGGGCACGGCTGAACGCGGTCGTCGAGATTGACGGCTCGCTGGGGTTGCAGTACATGCCGGGGCAGGCAGGAATGGCAGTCGCGCTTGGAGCGACGCCGACGAACCTGGTGAGTATTCGGAACGCAGCAGTAGGATCGCCGATAACCTCCTCGTTCCAGCCTTCCCGTCCTCCAGCGTGCGGTAGATCGCCGCAAGAGGGGAGCGAGCTGCACGGGCAGTACCTCGACTACGAGGAAGTAAGTAAGGCCGTGGCGTGGATGTGCGAAATGACCGAGGCCGAGCGGGCGGCGATCCCTGGCCTAGAGAAGGGGCGAGAGAAGACGATCCACATCGGGGTGCTCATCCTCGAGAGGTTTCTGAACTCGCTTCACGTATCGGGGTGCTACGTTTCGGTCCGGGGCTGGCGGCACGCGATGTTGGAGAAGGACGTTTACTTTTAGTTGACCACTTTGCCTATACTGCGGTAGAGAGCTTGTTTTGTTCGAGGGACTGGAGACAAGACGCAAGCTGGGGCTGTACGCGCTGTACGCAATGGTGCTGTTCATCCTCGGAGTGATCGGTTCGAGCTATATGCGCGGGCCGCAGCCCTTCCCGATGTCGCAGGAGTCGTCTTCAGTCGCCGCGCCCCAGCTCTTCACTCCCCAGCCGGAGCCGGACAGTGCCCCGTCACAAAGGTCGAAGCAGACCGGGCAGGTCTCGATCAACAACGGCACATTCGCAGAGCTCGACACTCTGCCCAACATCGGGCCGGTGAAGGCGCAGGCGATTATCGACTACCGCAGCCGGATCGGAGGGTTCAAGAGCCTTGAGGAGCTCAAGGCGGAGAAGGGGATCGGGGACAAGACGTATGCGAAGCTGCTGCCGTTAATCCGGCTGTGATGCGCGGCCCGCGAGGACGCTCGCCCTCCCGGTCAAGGGAGTCTCATCGACTCCGCTCTCCAAGTCTCAAAGCGCGAAGTTTCGAACGGCGGGACATCTTGCGTGAGGGTGAAGCCTGCGAGCGAGAGGTTGTGGCTGAGGTCTCCGGCCATCTCGCCCTTCTCCGTGACGATCCAGACCGTGCCCACTTGCTCCACGACGTCGAGCACGTCGTCGGTCATCTTCCCTTCCTTTCGCAGATAGAAGAGGAACGAGGGGTTGGCTGACTCGTTGATCTGGAGCTTGATGGCTGTATCTCGCTCCTGGCGGCCGACGTCGAACAGGAACACGTAGCCGGGCTTGTCGCGCAGGTACTTGGCGACCTGATGGACCTCGGCGAAGCGCTTGTCGTAGTCGAGCCGGAACACGACCGTCGCGAACGCGCAAACGACACCGGACCAGCACAGGGCGAGCTTGAGCCATTGGTCGGGGTGGGGCCGGTCCGGCCTCCTCTGCAGAACGGCGACGACCGTGATCACGACGAACGGCGCGACCGCGGGCAGGATGTAGTGCGGGAGCTTGGTGAGGCTTGCGCTGAAGAACACGAGCACGGTCAGCCCCCAGATCCAGAGGTACCGGGTGAGGGTGTCGGTCGGCCACTTGAACCACTTGGCGCGCACCGCCCAGAACGACCAAGGCATGAGCGCGAGGAACAGCACGAGCGGGAAGTAGACCGGGATCGCCCAGATCGGGGTTTTGTGCGCGAGGTCGCCGCCCCTGAAGCGGCCCAGGTTCTGCTCGATGAGGAACTGCTGGACGAAGGTCTCGCGGTTGGCGAGGTAGCAGGGGACGTACCAGACCGCGACGACGAGGGCGAACAGCGCGAAGCCTGTGAGCCAGTGGCCCTTGAAGCTCTTTCGCAGGTCCGGCATCCTCCAGTAAGTGAACACGGCGATGAGGATGAAGAACAGCCCGGCGACGGGTCCCTTCGCAAGCACCGCCGCGCCGAGTGCGACCGCGGACCAGACGCGCTTCTTGGGGTCGCCGGTGA
>JANWJY010000160.1 GCA_025451715.1 Fimbriimonadaceae bacterium
CGCCGAGGTCATCGCCATGATCGGGATCCAGGTCGAACCCCGCAACAATACGGGGGAGAGAACAAGAAAAACGTCGATAAAACGTACCCCCCTACTCTGAGGGCGCCGATCTCTCGGCGCCCTCAGAGCACTTAACGCCACCGATCCAGTGGGAACGGCGGGCTCGCCAGCGGCTTCGCCGCGAGCGAGAGCAGCAGTGCCGAGTTGTCGTCCGCCGCGATCCGGTTGGACGACAGCGCCCCGCACGAGCGGCACCGGTGGATCAGGGCCCACTCGCCGTTGCGCCGGACCCACACGGAGACGGGCTCCATCACCGCGCCGCAGTCCGCTTCGCGGTCGCCCGGTTCGTTGTCCAAATGAAGGCTGTACAGGCACCACGGACAGTGGTTCCTGTGCTCCGTCCCAGCGCCATGGATTGCGACGGTCTCGCCGCAGTTGGCGCAGCAGAACGTGCCGCGCTGTTCGGCCCGAAAGCCGGTCTTCAGTCGATGTTTCTCTTTCTTCAAGCATCCTCGTGTGCCCTGCGGGCACGGAGTCCAGGCGCGCAAGTGCGCGCGGATGGTCATAAAGGGTGACGGGCGTCCTTGAACTGCCCGCAGGAGCCGTGTTAGGCTTGAAGCGGGAGGCTCAGGACTGTCTGGACATCGACTGCTGACTTGTTCATCAAAACGCCTCCGGCGGAAACTATACCCAAGCGCTACTCTTCCAGCGCATGCCTCAGGACCTGCATCGCGTTCTTCACGTAGTGGACCGTGAGCTTTTTGCGGATCTCGTCCGGCACGTCTTCCTCATAGTCCTTCTTGTTCCCGTAGGGCAACAGCACGGTCTCGACTCCCGCCCGGTGCGCCGCGAGGACCTTCTCCTTGATCCCGCCGACGGGCAGCACGTCGCCGGTCAAAGTGATCTCGCCAGTCATCGCGAGCCGCGGCTTCACATTCCGACCGGTGATGAGCGACACCAGAGCCGTCATCATCGTCACTCCTGCGCTCGGCCCGTCTTTCGGCACCGCGCCCGCAGGAAGGTGGACGTGGATGTCGTGCTCGTCGTAGAACGTCGGATCCACCTTGAGCTTCTTCGAGTTCGAGCGGATGTAGCTCAGTGCGGCCGTGACCGACTCTTTCATCACGTCGCCGAGCTGTCCCGTCAGCGTCAGCCCCTTCTTGCCGGACATCATCGTCGTCTCGACGAACAGCACGTCGCCTCCGACCGGCGTCCAGGCCAGCCCGATCGCCACGCCGGGCCGCCTCTCTCGCTCGTCCACCTCGTCGTGGGTGAAGCGAGGCGCACCAAGAACCTCTTCGACGAACTTCTTCGAGACGGTCAGCTTCCTCGTGCGGCCCTCCGCGAACATCAGGGTCGCGCGGCGCACGACGCTCCCGATTTCGCGGTTCACGTTGCGGACGCCGGCCTCTCGCGTGTAGTGCTGGACCAAGTACACGAGCGCGTCGTCGTTGAACTCGATTTTGTCGCGCGTCAGCCCGTGGTCCTCGACCTGCTTCGGCACGAGGTGCCGCTTGGCGATCTCCAGCTTCTCGTGCTCCGTGTAGCCGCCGAGCTCGATGATCTCCATGCGGTCGCGCAGCGGCGGCGGAACCGTGTCCAGCCGGTTCGCCGTGGTGATGAAGAAGACGTTGGTCAGGTCGAACGGAGCGTCAACGTAGTGGTCGCGGAAAGCGTGGTTCTGCTCCGGGTCGAGCACTTCGAGCATCGCCGAGGCAGGATCGCCGCGGAAGTCGTTCCCGAGCTTGTCGATCTCGTCGAGCATGAACACCGGGTTGTTGGTCTCGACGCGGCGCAGGCTCTGTAGAACCTGCCCTGGCAGCGCGCCGATGTAAGTGCGCCTATGGCCACGGATCTCCGCCTCGTCGCGCATTCCGCCTAAGGACAGGCGCACAAACTTTCTCCCCATCGCCCGCGCGATCGAGCGTCCGAGCGACGTTTTCCCTACGCCGGGAGGGCCGTAGAAGCAGAGGATCGGCTGCCGCACGGGCCCATCGGTCTTCACCTTGCGCACTGCGAGAAACTCGATGATGCGCTGCTTGATCTTCTCGAGCCCATAATGGTCCTCGTCCAAGATCTTCCGCACGCGCTTGAGGTCCAACTGGTCCTCGGTCGATTTGCTCCAGGGCAGCGAGGTGATCGTCTCCACGTAGGTCCGCGCGACGGAGTACTCCGGTGATCCAGGGTTGATCCGCTTCAGCCTCTCAAACTCGCGGGTGACTTCCTTCAGAGCCTCTTGCGGCAGAGCGGCCGCCTCGATCTTTATGCGGAGCTCCTCAAGGTCCTCGACGCCGCCATCGTCCTCGCCGAGCTCCTTCTGGATCGCCTTGACCTGCTCGCGCAGGTAGTAGTCGCGCTGCGTCTTGCTCAGCTCGGCACTCACCTCGCTCTGCACCTTGCTCGTCAGCTCCAGAACGCGGACCTCCTTGCCCAAAAGTTCGAGCAGCCGCTTCATGCGCGGTTTCAGCTCGACCATTTCGAGGAGCTTTTGTTTGTCTGCGACCGCCATCGGGACGTGCGCGGCAACGAGGTCCGACATCACGGACGGCTCCTGCACGGCCGTCGTCAACGACCGCAGCTCGTCGGGCATCGTCGGCGAAAGCCGCACGGCCTGGTCGAACAGCGCTGCGATCGAGCGCCGTAGGGCCTCGATCTCCTCCGCGGACGACTCCGGCACGGGCAAGTCCTCCAACTGCTGCACCTTCGCGCGCAGGTACGGCCGCTCTTGCAGCCGCTCGAGGACCTTGAACCGCGCAATGCCCTGAACGATCAGCCGCACCTGGTCCGGCGTCTTCATCAGCGTGCGAATGATCACCGCGCAACCGACGTCGTAGATGTCGTCGAACCCCGGCTCGTCCGTCAGCGGGTCGCGCTGAACGCACACGCCAATGATCCGGTCCTGCCCCACGACGCTCTCGTCGATGAGCTGCACACCGGTCGCGCGTCCCACGTTCAACGGCGCGATCAACATCGGATAGATCACCGAGTCGCGCAGCGGGAGCACGTTCAGCTCGGTCGGGATGTCGATGTGCGCGTCCTCGTCCGGCCCGACCTCTAAGGTCGGCCCTGCAAAGTCCATCTCAAGGACGTCGTCGTCGATCGGTAGTTCTAACTCGGACATCACAGCCTTTGTATCGAGATGACCTTCCTCACGGTCACCGTCTTTCGCTGCTCTTCGCACTTGGGAATCGCGAGCAGCAGCATCCCCGCCCTAAAGCTCGCCTTGACCGCCTCTACGTTCACAGGCACGTCGGGCAGCGCGACCTCGCGCCAAAACTCTCCGTAGTCGATCTCGAGCTGTTGCGCGACCTGCCGCTCGTTGGGGAACACGTTGTCGTCGTATCGGATGCCCTTGATCGTCAGCGTGTGTTTTGGCGCGCTGTAGTGCAGCGAGACCTTCTCTGCGTGGACCCCTGCGAGCTCGACCTTGATCACGATGTAGCCTTCGGTCTCAAGCAGGTCGACGCGCGGGCTCCAACCTTTGCTTCGGGCAGGCTTTAGCCCGGCGCCGGTCATCTCGCCCGCCAGCCGCCGCATCTCCTTGCTGATCTGGTCCAGCCACTCGTCTTCGTCGCGATGGCCCACGGGGCTATTCTACTGGACCCACGGGCATCGTTACGGGCCTAGGAAACCAGCCGCCAGACGACTGCAACAAGGCCACACACGGCGAACCCGATCCCGATCGGCATCAACGCGGACCAGAGCGTCCACTTCCAGCTTTTGGTCTCCTTGTAGATCGTCATCAAGGTCGTACTACACGGGTTGTGCAAAAGGCTGAAGAGCATCAGGTTCACCCCGGTAAGAAGGGTCCATCCGCCCTGCCCGACCAGCACGTCGCGGGTCGTCGCCTCGTCCAGTTCGATCATCACACCGCTCTGGGCAAGCCCCGACTTCGCGAGGTTGAGGGTCAGCATCAATATCGTCGGGATGATGATCTCGTTCGCGGGGATCGCGAACACGTACGCCGCGAGGATCACGCCGTTCAGACCGATGGCCATCCCGAACGGATTGAGCCAGCCTACAAAGTGGCCAGCCAAGGAATCGCCGCCCACGAAGATGTTGCTCGTGATCCAGATCGCCGCACCCGCCGGAGCGGCCATCACCAGCGCGCGCCACAGCACGATCAGCGTACGATCGAAGATCGACCGCACAAGAACACGCCCGATCTGCGGCGGACGGTAAGGCGGAAGCTCGAGGCTGAAGTGCGAAGGCTCGCCCTTAAGGATCGTGCGGCTCAGCACGCGCGAGACAAGCAGCGTCATCAGGACCCCGAGCACGGCGATCACCAGCACGCTTCCGGCGGCGACGAGCCCCGAGACCGCCGGGGGAGCGGACGCGGCAACAAAGATCGTCCCGATCAGGATCAGCGTGGGCCACCGCCCGTTGCAGATCGAGAAATTGTTCGTCAAGATCGCGATCAGGCGCGCGCGCGGACTTGAGATGATGCGCGTCGAGACGATCCCCGCCGCGTTGCATCCGAAGCCCATCATCATCGTGAGCGACTGCTTGCCTTCCGCGCCCGCCCACCGGAACGCTCGGTCGAGGTTGAACGACACGCGCGGCAGATACCCATAGTCCTCGAGAAGAGTGAACAGTGGGAAGAAGATTGCCATCGGCGGGAGCATCACGCTGAGGACCCACGCGGTCGCCAGGTACACACCGTCGACCAACAGCCCTGTGAGCCACGAAGGAGAGCCCACGGAATTGAAGATGGAGAGCAGCCAGGGGTGCCCCTTGCCGATCAGCAGGTCGTTCAGCATCGACGACGGCACGTTCGCGCCCGTCACCGTGATCCACAGCACGGCGGCGAGCATCATTCCCATCACAGGAAGGCCCCAGACGCGGCTCGTCAGGACCCGGTCGAGCGCGAGGTCGAAAGCGAACTTACGCGACTCGCCCTCCCTAATGACCGCACGTCCCGCGATCCGTTCGGCCTCTTTGAAGAGGCTCTCAGCGACGACCTCGTGCAGCCTGCCCCCGATTTGCTGTCGCGCGCTTGCTGCGTTCGATAGGATCTGCTCGGCGGCCATCACTGTCCTCCCGCGAGCGAAAGCCCGCCGTGTACGGCCTTGCCCAGGGTGCCGCTCCTGATCTCGGCCTCGACCCCTGGGTCGCCCTCCAGGAGCCTCAGCGCGATCCACCGCGCGTTGTCGACGCCCGGGTACTCCTTTTCGATCTCCTTGACCAACGAACGCACGACCTGGTCGATGGAGGGGTCGATGCTCTCGATCCTACGCGGCTTGAGCGCCACCAGACCGTGCACGACGTCGTCCACGGTCGCGGCAAGCTCTGTCAGCCCCTTCTTGTTCCGCGCAGACATCGCCACGACCGGGACACCGAGGTCACGTGCGAGCGCGCGGTCGTCGATCCGGATCCCCCGCCGCTCGACCTCGTCCATCAAGTTCAGCGCGATGACCACGTTCTCAGTGATCTCGAGGATCTGCAACACCAAAGCGAGGTTGCGCTCCAGCGCGGTCGCGTCCACGACCACGACGGTGCAGTCTGGCCTGCCGAAGAGCACAAAGTCGCGCGCGACCTCCTCGTCCATGCTGTTCGAGAGCAGCGAGTAAGTGCCCGGAAGGTCGACGAGCCGGAAGACCTTCTCTCTGAAACGGAAAGCGCCCTCCTCGCGGACGACGGTCTTCCCCGGCCAGTTGCCCACGTGCTGGCGCATGCCGGTCAGCGCGTTGAACACCGTGCTCTTGCCCGTGTTCGGGTTGCCTGCAAGCGCGATCACGTAGTCGGCTTTGTCCGCTCGCCGCAGCGGAGCGATCTTGTCGCCCTTTTGGCACGACCCGCACGCGTCGCACGCCTTCGATGCCTGCTTCAGTTCTTGCACGGTGTCACCTCGATCTTGTCCGTCTGCTCGTCGCGCAGCGCGATCACTGTGCCGCGGATGCGGAACGCGATCGTCCCGCCAAGCGGCGCATCGAGCACGCGCTGGATCTCAGCTCCGGGACAGAAGCCCATGTCCATCAGCCTGCGCTTCTCCGGTGCTTCCATGTTCAGAGCCGCGATGCACGCCGTCTCGCCGATCGGGATGTCTGTCGCGCTCATTGCCGCCCCCTCACGAAGCGCGCGATGGCGCGCTGTGTCGTCTCGCTCACGTGGTGCTCGATCCCCTCGGCGTCGAGTTCGGCGACTTCCTTGGGCACACCAACTGCCTGAAGAAACTTCACGATCAAGACGTGCCGCTCAGATATATCACTCGCCAGCGATGCGCCCGCAGCGGTCAGCTCGATCCGCCGCCGGGGGTGCACGTTCACCAGCCCGTCACGCTGCAGCCGCTCGAGCGTCTTCGTCACCGTAGGCTGGGCGACGCCCAGCGCCTCAACCAGGTCAGCTGTGCGTACCTCGGCACGGTCTCGCCCGAGCCGGTAGATCAGCTCGACGTAGTCCTCGGCCACCTCGCTGCGGTGGTCCTCCCGAGTGCGGGCGTAAGGGTTCTCTCGCATTGCCACTACCCAAGGATACGATGTTTAGCCATGGTTTATATAGCCTTGGCTATATATTCGGGACTTTCTGTCTGAAGGCTCACCCTGGGGCCCAAGGTATCCTCGCTCCCTTGGGCGGTTAGCTCAGTGGTAGAGCACTTCGTTCACACCGAAGGGGTCGTAGGTTCAAGTCCTATACCGCCCACCACTTCTTTCTGGTGTGAGTCCGTGTGAAACGCATGGATCTTGGGCTCTGTGGTGCTCTCTCCATGTGATGCAATGTTCCTTCGGGCCAGGAGGAAGCGTGTCCACGCTGAAGGAAAAGTTGGGCAACAAGGATCGAGCCACCACGCAGTTTCGGCCAGCCGGACGGTCGTGTTGACTGCGGTACGAGTTTCGCGTTCGGTAAACGGCGCGAGCCGTAGCACGGCTACGGCTTGGCGTCGAGAAAGTCGTTCACCATGGGGACGATGATGGGCATGCGCTGCATCAGGGTCACGTGGGTGGTGTCGGGCAAGATCGCCAATCGCGAGGCGGTACGCGGCCCCAGGTCGCCGTGGGTCTCGCCTCCCTTCAGCCGGAACATTTCCCTGACGTGATCGAGCCGGATGCCGTCGGCGTCGCCGAAGATGAAAAACATCGGCGACGGGGTGGCCTTCAGCTGAGCGGCGGTCAAGTCGCGCTCTTTCGACATCGCGGCGACCATATGCTTGACGAACTTCGGAAAGTCGTCCGGCGTCGGGCTCAGCTTCTTGTAATCGATTTCGAGAGGCGAACCCATGAAGAGTTCCGGCGTGAGATTCTTGAGCGCGTCGGCCCCTTCCTTGACCACGCCGTCGCGACGAAACGGGGCCGATAGGACGACGACTTTCCGCACCTTGTCCGGGTGGCGGACCGCACACTGCATCGCCACGGCGCCACCCATGCTGTAGCCGATGAGGTCCGCCCGGGGAATCTTGAGGTGGCCAAGTAGGGCCGCCACATCGTCGGCGAGGTTGTCGGAGGTCATGTCGCGCGCGATATCGGCCGTGCGGCCGTGGCCCTGCATTTCGACGGCAATGACGCGTCGCGTCTTGGCCAGCTCGCCGATCCAACCGTCCCAGTTGTTGGTGATGGCCATGAACGCGCCGTGAAGC
>JANWJY010000161.1 GCA_025451715.1 Fimbriimonadaceae bacterium
CGGCTCTCTCGGATCGGCTTGCCGCCGTCGATGCTCTCCAGCACGGCGAGCTCGCGCGACCGTTCTTGGATCATTCTCGCGATGCGGTAGAGCGCCTTGCCCCTTTCTTTCGGCGAAGTCTTGGACCAGTGCTTATCGAACGCCTGTCTTGCAGCGCGGACCGCCTTGTCGACGTCCTTCTGGCTTCCCTTCGCGACCCTGCTCAGCTTTTGCTCGGTCGAAGGGTCGATCGTGTCGAAGTACTTTCCTTCCGTCGGTGCGACGGACTTTCCGTTGATGAAGTGGCCGTACTGCGGCTGGATCTTCGCGAGCTTGCGACTCTCGGGCGCGGGGGCGTACTCCCACCTCGTTCCGAAGTCGAGGCCGATCTTTGGCAGGTCGCGCGTCTTCGCCATCTCGTTAGTCCAGTGTGAAGTAGTCGGCCGACTGGTAGTTGCCCGTGCGCTGCTTTGCAAGCTGCATCAGCACGTCGTTGAGCAGTGTGCTTGCGCCGAAGCGGAAGAGGTCGGGCGTGAGCCAATCGTCGCCGAGGGTCTCTTTGACCATCACCAGATAGTGCAACGCAAGTTTGGCGGTGCGGATGCCTCCGGCGGCCTTGAGGCCCGCCGCGCGCCCCGTGGCGAGGTAGTGGTCGCGGATCGCTTCGAGCATGACGAGCGTTACGGGCATCGTCGCGGCGGGCTGCACCTTGCCTGTCGAAGTCTTGATGAAGTCAGAGCCGGCCTCCATCGCGATGTGGCTGGCGCGGCGGACGTTGTCGTAGGTCTCGAGCTCGCCCGTTTCGAGGATCGTCTTGAGGTGCGCTCGGCCGCACGCGCCCTTCACCGCTGCGATCTCGTCGAACACGGTCTCGTAGTCGCCCTGCATGAACGCGCGGCGGTTGATGACCATGTCGATCTCGTCCGCGCCGTCCGCGACCGCTCGTTCGACCTCTTTGACGCGCTCGTTGAGAGGGATCTGTCCGCTGGGAAAGCTGGTCGCGACGCTCGCGACCTTGACCGTGCTTCCCTTCAATGCATGTTTGGCTGTTCTAACGAGAGCGGGATAAACGCACACTGCGGCGACGCTGGGGAGCGAGGTGTCGTTCGGGTCGGGTCGCACGGCCTTCGCGCACATCTGCCTCACTTTGCCCTCCGAGTCCTTGCCCTCGAGCGTGGTGAGGTCGGTCATCGCGACGACCATCTTGAGGCCCTGCTCCTTCGCGCTGGTCTTGATGCTGCGCTTGGTGAACTTCGCGGCGCGTTCGTCCGCGCCAACCTGGTCGACAGGTCGGTCGAAAGCTCCGGGTGCGAGGAGGCTGGCGAGCGTTGGTCGCGCCATCTGTCGAAAGGATACACGCGCACGGCTCGCGGGGACGCTCGCCCTCCCGGGTTCGGTCGAAGGTCAGAGGTAGAATTCGCCTTCACCAGTCGGGATGTGGCTCAGCTTGGTAGAGCGCCTCGTTCGGGACGAGGAGGTCGCAGGTTCAAATCCTGTCATCCCGACCAATCCCTCTTCTGCCAGAATCCAACTGGTGCAAATCCAGCCGTACTTCCCTGAGCCGGTCGTGGTCAGCCGAAACGTGGCTTCGGAGCGGTATCTGGTCACGCTTGGGTTCATCCGCCGGGTGATGGTTGGGCACTTCGCGAGCGTCGCTTGCGTCGTCGCCATTGCGATCAGTCTCGTGCCAACGTTCGATCTGACGGCCTACGCGATCGTGCTTTTCGCGTGCCTGATGGCCCTGACCTTCGCAAGGAGGTTCTTGCGCGGCGGGTCGGCGGACAACGTTGTGAGCTTCCTCCTCATGGTGCCGACCGTTTGGACCGTGGCTTCCATCGTGAGGATCGCTTTCGACGCCGGGCACCCGGTCTGGATCGTGGCGGCCTGCTATTTGTCCGCGAGCCTGTACGGGGCGTTCTGCGGCCGGGACTTCAGCTTCGTCGGACAGTTCGTGATCACATCGTTCGCGACCGCGGCCATTGTTGCGGCCGCCGGGCTGACGGGCATTGCCACTTGGCCAGAAGCAGTGATTTGGGGGTGTGTCGGGCTGGGGTACGTGCTCTTCTATGTCTACGACCTGGCCGCTCTGCTGAGCCGCCGGCGGCTCGGCGAGGAGCCTGCCGCGGTCGCAGACCTCTACCGAGACCTGCTCAACTTCATTACTTATAGCGTACGGATCGTGCTTCACTGGCGGAGGTTCCGGTTCATTTGACCGTCCGGATCACCGCCTACGTGCGGCCGCACAAGCTGGAGGAGGTCAAGACTGCGGTCTCGAACCTCGGTATCAGCGGCCTGACAGTCACCGACGTACGCGGGTGTGGTAGCTCGCCGGAGCGGGCATCGAGCTTCGCCGGGCAGGAGATCCTGATTGCATTGCCGGTTCGCAGCAAGCTCGAGACTGTCGTCCCGGAGGAGCTCCAAGAGCAGGTGATCGAGGCTATTGTTCGCAGTGCCCGAACCGGTGAGGCGGGTGATGGGAAGATCTTCGTTGAACCCATCGAAGACGCCCTGCGAATCCGGACTGGGGAGAGGGGCCCGGACGCAGTGTGACTTTTGAGCCTGCCAAGCGTCATAATCCAGTGCGAGGGTGACCTTTTCATGTTGAACCGTTTCGTTGGAGTCTTTGCCTTAGTCGTTTCCGGAGTGTCGTTTGCCGGTGCCCAGATCGTCGTGAACACCACGACCAAGACCGGTGACACCATCAGTGGCGACCACCGCTTCCGTGTGACCGTCCAGTCCCAGAGCCTGGTCTCACAAGTCGAGTTCTACATAAACGACAACCTCGTCGCGACCGACGAGAGCACCCCCTATGAGTTCGTGCTGGACACGCTTCTCCAGAACGACGGCCCGATCAAGGTCACGGTCGCGGCCTACAACTCGGCGGGCGAGTCGAAGAAGGTGGACCTCAACATCCGCGTCGACAACGGCATGTCGCTGGGCGTCAAGCACCACGTCGACATCGCCGAGGCAGCGCTGACCGTAGGCAACTGGGACGCGGCGATCGCCGCCGGCCGTGTCGCCGTCAAGATCAACCCGAACGACAACACTGCGCGAATGGTGATGGCTCGCGCGTACTTCGGCAAGGGCGTCTTCGACCTGGCGCAGAAGTTTGCGGAGGACGCAGTCGCCAGCGACAGCAGCAACATTGCGGCTAAGGAGCTGCTCGCGGGCATCAGCCTTCGACAGGCGTTCCGCGCGCTCACTCTTGCGGGAGACCGCGACCGCACGCTCGACACTGTTTCTTCCGCGCTCAAGAGCGCCGCGCGCAGCCGCCGCGACTCGATGAACGAACAGATGGACAAGTTCGGCCCGGTCACCGACGCCAACCGGTTCCGCTACGTCGACCTGCTCAACCAGGCCGGGCGGTTCTCCCTCGCCATCGACATCATGGCTCCGCGGTTTGAAGCCAACGAGGTCGACAGCGCGGTCGCAAACCGACTGATCTATTCTCAGTTACGAGCGGGCCGCTACACCGACGCGAGCAAGACGATGGCGCGGCACACCAGGCGCGGCGAGCCCGACGCGTACGGTTTTGCTTTGAAGGCTGTGATCGAAAACTGGACCGGCAACGACCGAGCCTCGGCGGAAGCCGAGCGTGAGGCGCTGTTGTACGACCCGTCGAACATGGGAGTTCGCACGGCGCAGGCGTTCCTCTCGCTGCGGCGCGGCAACCCGTCGACGTTCGCGTCGATCACCGGCAGCCTGGCGGAGTCCGCGGGCTCATCGCCGATCACGAACTACTATTTGACGGCGCTCAACTTCATGCAGGGGCAGTTCAGCAGCTCGGACGCGACGTTCCAGGCGGGCCTCCTCGCCGATCCGGGGAACTATCACATCTATCTCGAGAAGTTCAACCAGACGATCTCTTACCTTTACTCTCAGAACCTGCAGGGCGACGACAAGCGGTACCAGCTCGCTTTCGCAAAGGCGTTCGCCGAGGGCGCGCTCGAAGCGAAGCCCGAGTCGTTCGAGGCGCTGACCGCATTGACCGTGCACGCTCTGATCGAAGAGAAGTGGGCCGACGCGATCCGGCTCGGCCAGGCGGCCGTGGCCGCGGGCCCGGAGTACGGCGCGGCAAACTACGCGCTGGCCGGCGCGTACTTCGGTGGTGGGAACACCGCCGAGGGCACGAAGGTGATGGCGAACGCGGCGAAGTACGACAAGTACTTGGACGGTATCCGCGCACCGAAGCCGGACGAGGCTTGGCGGTTCTTCTACCGCTACGGCCGCACTCCGCTGCTGTTCCCACCAACTTCGTAGTCGCTGATTCTGCTGCGACTGGCAGGCTCAATATGAGCCTGCCAGTTTTTCATTTACTTGCCTCGGTCGCGCTGTTGTCCCGCCGGGTCGGGACTGCGGCGGCGCACAGGTATCCTTGACTCCTGTCGGGGCGTGGCTCAGCTTGGTAGAGCGCCACACTGGGGGTGTGGAGGCCGCGAGTTCAAATCTCGCCGCTCCGACCAGAGTTCAGGGAGTAGGTGTATGTGTAGGAGTGTGTTCGGCTCCTACTCCCTCCCCTCTTCCATCGCATTCAAACTCGGCGCGTTGCGGAAGAACGCGAGGTACACGACGCCCGCGACGACCAGCCACACGAGACCGACGTACGAGGCGTTCCGGTACTTCGGATCCAAGAACGCGCCGAAGATCACGAGGCCCTCGCCCAGAACAAAGAGGATCGGCACGACGGGATACCACAAGACGCGCACGGGGCGTTCGGCGTCCGGACGCTTGCGCCGCAGCACGATCACGGCAAGGCCTGTGAGCAGCATGAAGATCGCCTCCACCATCACAACTCCGTTGAGCATGAAGTCCACGCCCTGCTCCTTGGCGAGCCAAAGCATCACTAGCCCGAGGCCGCTGATCAGAACGATGGACCAGTACGGCGTATGGAATTTATTGTGGACCAGAGCGAACGGTGAGAAGAACCGCCCGTCCCGCGACATGCCGTAGAGCAATCGCGGGCTGGAAAGGTATGACGCGTTCAACACGCCGAACGCCGACACTGCGACCAGCGCCGCTGCGATGCGCGCGAAGTCGCCTTGCGCCAGGCGCTCGACTGTGTCCGCGGCGATCGTCGAGGCGAGGGCCATGTCGCTGCCGTCGCCCAGGACGTGCATGTACGCCCAGTTGGCAAACAAATAGACGACGATCACGATCCCGACACCGCCGATGAGCGCGAACGGGATGTTCTTCTTAGGGTTCTTGATCTCGCCGCCGATCCAGAGGGCGTGCTGCCAGCCGCCGTAGGCGAACAGGACCGGAACAAGGGCTGCGAACACCATGGACATCGCCGTGCCCGAAGTCTTAGCCTGAGGCTCAACGAAGGTCGGGGGCACGGCCGGAACAAGGAACGCCGCCATCAGCACGACCGCCGTCAAGGTCGCGACCTTCGAAAACACAGTCACATTCTGGATCGTCGCCCCAAAACGCACACCGACGATGTTGTTCACGGCAAGCGCTACGATCAGTGCGCTCGCAATGAGGAGCGTCTTAGTATCACCCCCGGAGGGGCTCGCGCCGTCGAAGAGATACTGCAAGTTGTTCGCGCACACGATCGACATGATCACAGCACCGCCGCACTGGATCAACGTCGAGTTGCAGAAGACGTACAGGAACCCGCCCACCGGCCCGTATGAGTCGCGAAGGGTCGCGTAGTGAGCCCCGGATCGCGTGTACATCCCGCCGAGCTCTGCAAAGGTGAGCGCCCCTAGCATCGCGATCGCGCCACCGATCACCCACGCAATCAGCGCGAGATCCCCGTCGCCCGTCAGCCGCACCACCTTGCCGGGCGAGAGGAAGATCCCGACCCCGATGATCGCGCCGATCACGATGCAGGTCGCGCTGACTGGGCCGAGGACTCGGTCGAGGTGGGCTCGCTGGGACATGGGGAATTATAGAGGAACGGCGGGTTCGGCGGGAAAGGCACCAGCCGATTCCTGCCGATTCCCGCCGCGCTTCGCCCCGCTTTCCCGGTATCGTCACATACAATAGGAAGTAGGAAACGACCATGCCGGAATACACCATCAACGTAAACGGCCAGCAGAAGAAGGTCGAGGCGGTCCCAGACATGCCACTGCTCTGGGTGCTCCGCGACCTTCTCGGACTGACCGGCTCGAAGTACGGTTGCGGGATCGGGGCGTGCGGCGCATGCTCCGTGCTCATCGACGGAGAAGAGATGCGGAGCTGCCGGTTCCCCATTTCGGACGTCGGCGCCGCCAAGGTCACCACGATCGAGGGGCTCTCGAAGGACGGCTCCCACCCGCTGCAAGAGGCCTGGATCGAACACGACGTCCCACAGTGCGGCTACTGCCAGACAGGCAACATCATGGCCGCCGCCGGGATGCTGAGGTCCAAGCCGAACCCGACCGACGCGGACATCGACGAGGCGCTCGGGTCTCACGTCTGCCGTTGCGGCACCTACACCCGCATGAGGGAGGCCATCAAGGCCGCGGCGCGAGGTGTGAAATGACCACCCATCTCTCTCGCAGAAGTTTCCTCACTGTCATGGGCGTCGGTGGCGCGAGCTTCGCGCTCGGCTACTACCCTACTTTGGGCGATGAGAAGGGTGCGTCTCTGGAGCCGAACGCGTTCGTGCGCGTCGACCCCGATGGCACCGTCACCATCTGGGCCTCGAAGTCCGAGATGGGCCAGGGGATCAAGACCGGGCTCGCGATGATCGTCGCCGAGCAGATGGACTGCGACTGGTCCAAGGTCAGGGCGTTGCAAGCCGATGGCGACGGCGCGAAGTACGGCCGTCAGGGCACCGGAGGCAGCGGCAGCACCCGCGGGATGATGCAACAGCTCAGCCAGATGGGAGCATCGGCCCGCGCCATGCTCGTCGAGGCCGCCGCGACCGAGTGGGGCGTCGACAAGTCGACGTGCCGCACCGAGAACGGCAAGGTCATCCACGACGCGAGCGGAAAGTCGAAATCGTACGGCGACCTCGCCTCCGCGGCTGCGAAGCTCACCGTCCCGGCAGGGCAGGTCCCACTCAAGGAGCGGAAGGACTTCTCAATCGTCGGCAAGCCGACGCTACGCGTCGACAACCACGACGTCGTGACGGGCACGGCGGTGTACGCGCAGGACGTGCAGGTTTCCGGCGCCGCGTATGGCGTGATATCTCGTCGACCGGCGTTTGGCGCCACGCTGAAGTCGTTCGACGATGCGGAAGCGCGCAAGGTCCCGGGCGTCATCGACGTGTTCCGAGTTACGAGCGGCGTTTGCGTGATCGGTGAGAACACCTGGGCCGCGATGAAGGGCCGCGAAGCGCTCAAGTGCGACTGGGACATGGGACCAAACGCGGCGCTCAACACCGCCGAGCTCTCGAAGCGGCTTCGCGAGAGCGTCGGCGAGCACCCGGCGATGCCGGAGGGCGCGAAGGTCGTGGACGCGACGTACGACTTCCCGTTCCTCGCGCACTACACGATGGAACCGATGAACTGCGTGGCGGACGTGCGCGCCGACTCTTGCACCGTGTGGGCCCCTTCGCAGAGCCCGGACGGCGTGCAGAGCCAGGTCTCGCGGATGCTCAGCCTGCCCATCGGTTCGGTGACGGTCAAGGTGCCGCTGCTCGGCGGCGGGTTCGGGCGGCGCGGCGCCGGCGACTTCGTGTCCGACGCAGTGGAGGCCTCGAAGCAGGCCAAGCGGCCGGTCAAGCTGCTCTGGACACGCGACGACGACATGCGCAACGACGGCTATCGGCCCATGAGCCACCACGCGATGCGCGGTGCAGTCATTGACGGCAAGCCGGTGGCGTTCAACCACCAGTTCATCAAGGCGCAGGGCGGCTCGACGCGCACCGCCGGCACTCCAGGCAACGCGGGACTGACCTATCGGATCCCGAGCGCGACGCAAATGAACGGGAACGCCGCATCGCCGATCCCGACCGGCGCGTGGAGGTCGGTCGACCACAGCCAGGTCAGCGTCGCGGTCGAGTGCTTCATCGACGAGATGGCGCAAGCGGCCGGCAAGGACCCGCTGCAGTTCCGTCGCGAGAACACGAGCGACCCGCGGTTGCTCAAGGTCCTCGAAGTCGTAGAGGAGAAGTCCGGATGGAGCAAGCCGCTCGCGACGGGGCTCTCCCGCGGAGTCGCGTGCTTTAACGGTTACGGCGGGCGTACCGCGCACGTCGTCGAACTGAGCATCGCAGACGGCGAGGTGAAGCTTCACCGCGTCGTGTGCGTCGTGGACTGCGGGTACGCAATCAATCCGAAGAGCGTCGAGGCGCAGATGCAGGGCGCGTGCGTCGACGGGCTCTCGACTGCGCTGTTCGCCGAGATCACGATCGAGAACGGCGGCGTTGTGCAGAGCAACCCGCTCGACTACAAGTGGACCCGGATGAACCACATGCCGAAGGTCGAGGTGTACGTGCTCGAGAACGACCCGAACCCCGCAGGCATGGGCGAGACCGGTTACCCCGGTGTTCCCGCGGCGGTCGCGAACGCGGTGACCGCAGCGACGGGCAAGCGCGTGCGCAAGTTCCCGAACCGGCTGGACGAGCTCGTGTAATGCGCGACGTGCTGCCGACGCTACGGCAATGGAACGACGACGGTCGCCGGTTCGCACTGGCGACCGTCGTTCGAACTCGGGGCTCGGCTCCTCGCGAGACAGGCTCCGTCATGGGAGTCACCGACGAAGGGCTCGTGTGCGGGTCAGTCAGCGGCGGCTGCATCGAGGCGGCCGTGGTCGAGGCATGCCGATCCGCTCTGTCCAAGTCTGAGGCGCAAAAGCTGTCGTTTCCCAGGCACTCCTCAGACGGCGCGCATGAGGAGGGCCTCATGTGCGGCGGCCACGTTGACGTGTGGATCGACCCTGCGCCCGTCTCACGCGACCCGTCTCAGTGGGACGAATTGGTCGGGTTCGTGACTGGCGACAACGGGTGCGTCCTTGCCACAAGGATGGACCCGTTCGTGCAGACTCTGCGGCGAGCGGGCGACGTCGTGTGCTGTTCGGTGTTGGACACCGCTGTGACCGATACCTACCGTTCGCGCCGCAGCCAGTTGGTGGACGTCGCGGGCGAAGAGTGGTTCATGCACGTGCTCGCACCGCGACCGCGCATCGTCATTATCGGCGCGGTGCACATCTCTCGCGCGCTCGTCGCGTTCGCAAAGGCGCTGGGTTTCGAGACGATCGTCGTCGATCCGCGCAGCGCGTACGCGCAGTTCGACGTCGAGCCCGACTCGTTCGTGCAACAGTGGCCGCAAGACGCGCTTGGCGGGGTCAAGCTCGACGAGGACACGTTCGCGGTCGCGCTGACGCACGACCCCAAGATCGACGATGCAGCGATCGAAATCCTGCTCAGATCAAACGCCGCGTACGTCGGCGCGCTCGGCAGCAAGACCACGCAGGAAAAGCGCCAGGCCGCACTGCGCGAAAAGGGGCTGACCGAGAAGCAGCTCGCACAGATCCATGGCCCAGTGGGGATCGAGATCGGCGCGTCGACCCCCGAAGAGATCGCGCTCAGCGTCATCGCCGAGATCGTAAAGGAGAGGCATGCACGGAGTTAGTGCAATCGTGCCGGCAGCGGGGCTCTCCAAGAGGATGGGTGGGCAGAACAAATTGTTGCTCCCCTATGGCGAGACTACTGTCGTCGGCGTGGTCGTCAAGACCCTGTTCGAGTGCGGGCTGGACGTCATCGTCGTGACGGGGCGGGACGCGGAGCTCGTCGAGAAGGCCGTCGCACCCGCGAAGACCGCTTTCAACCCGGACTTTGAGCAAGGGATGGGGACCTCGATCGCGGTCGGGGCGAGGGCCGTGCCCGAGGGGAACGCGATCCTGATCGCGCTGGGCGACATGCCGGCGCTCATCGGCGAGACCGTCGATGCGATCATCGCGAGCGGCTCGGAGGACAAGATCGTCGTACCGCACTACCTCGGCTCGCCCGACGTTCCCGGCCATCCCGTGCTGTTCGGCGCGAGCTTCCGGTGGGCGCTGACGAGGCTCAGCGGAGACACGGGCGCGAAGCCGATCCTCGAGTCGAACCCAGACAGCGTCGTGACGATCCATTTTCGAGGCGCGCTGAAAGGGATCGATACGCCCCGCGACATCTAAGCGAGCAGGCTCTGGCCCGTCTTTGAGGTCCAACCGACAGCCAGGTGCTCGGCCACGCTGACGCCGATGCTGGCAAAGCTATCAACGTCGCCCAACTTCTGTGCGCCGTATCCGACGACGCACACCGGCACGTATTCGCGCGAGTGGTCGGTGCTCGCGTCGGTGGGGTCGTTGCCGTGGTCCGCGGTTACGATCAACAGGTCGCCCTCGCGCAGCGTGCCCAATAGCTTTGCAAACTCGCGGTCGAACTCGACGAGGCAGTTCGCAAACCCGGCAGGGTCGTTGCGGTGGCCGTACTTCATGTCGAAGTCCTCGAAGTTCGCAAACACGAACCGCGCGTCGGAGTCCATCGCCGTTCCCATCATTCCCCAGTGCTGCTCGTTGCTCTGCGTCCTTTCGAGTGGGCGGAACCCCCGACCGTCGAACAGCTCCGGCACCACGCCGATCCCGAACCCGTCTCCGATCTCGTCCACGAGGTTGTGCGGCGGCGCCAGTGGGAAGTCCTTCCGGCGCTCGGTGCGGACGTACGCACCCGGCGCGCCCACAAACGGTCGCGCGATCACGCGCTGTACGTTGTCCGGCTCCACCAACATCTCGCGCGCGGTGCGGCACATTTTGTAGAGCTCCTCCACCGGCACGACGTCCTCGTGGCACGCGATCTGGAACACGCTGTCCGCGCTCGTGTACACGATCGGCATGCCGGTCTCCTCGTGGAGCGGGCCGAGGTCCTCGATGATCGCCGTGCCGCTCGCCGCTATGTTGCCGATCGTCTGCCGACCGATCTTCTTCTCAAACGCACGGACGAGCGAAGGCGGAAACCCGCTCAGGTAGGTCGGGAACGCGCGCTCGGTCACGACGCCCATCATCTCCCAGTGGCCGGTCACCGAGTCCTTTCCCTTGCTCAGCTCTCGCAATCGGCCATAGCGCGCGCGGGATGCGGACCCGACGCCACAGGCCGCTAGGAAGCCGACCGACTCCAGCGCTGGCGCGGAAAAACCGCCGACGTGGTCCCACACGTGCTTAATGGTCGACGGGCCCTCGTGGTCGCCGAACACTGCCGCGTCGGGCGCATCGCCCCCACCGCAGCCCTCCAGTACGATCCCGACGGCCCCTCTCGCAGGAGTCTAGCGCAAG
>JANWJY010000162.1 GCA_025451715.1 Fimbriimonadaceae bacterium
ACCTGGTCGATCTGCACGTCCTCTTCGACGCCGTTCCGGAGCACGCGCGCGGTCTTTGGCTGCATCCCGACCAGGCTGCGGATCGCGTCGCCGGTCCGTGCGCGGGCGCGGGCTTCGAGCAGCCGCCCGAGGACCACGAGCGCGATGATCACCGCTGCCGCCTCGAAGTACACGGGCGGGTTCATCGTGTACGGCGACACGAAGCCGGGAAAGAGCACGGCCGCAGCGCTGTAGACGTAAGCCGCCCCCGTTCCAAGCGCGACCAGTGTGTTCATCTCGGCCGCATGGTGGCGGAACGAGGACCACGCCGCGCGAAAGAACTGACCGCCCGAATACACCATCACCGGCGTCGTGAGGATGAGCTGCACCCAGCCCATCAACGGCGTCTCCATCAGGTTGTGGATCACGTGCGTGTCGCCCAAGACGTGGGGCAGCATCGCCATCAGGAGCACGGGCAGACTGAGAACCGCCGCGACGATGAACCTCTTGAACAGGTCGCGGTACTCGATCTCGCGCGCGGCCTTCTCCCAGTCCTCCTGTTCTTCCTCCTCGAGCACGTGCGCCGGGACGCCCGCCTTCTTGAGGGCTGAGGCGATGCCCGCGCCCTGCACCGTCGATCCCACAAACTCGACCGTCAGGCGGTCGCCTTCTTGCGTCGCCCCCGTGACGCCGGGCACCTTTTTCGCGGCCCCGACGGCGTCGCCCTGGACGTGCAGCACGACGCTCGCGACTCCCGCGGTGTCGAAGCCGGTCTTCCTGATCACTTCGACCAGGTCTGGCGTCGCTGTCGCCGTCGGGTCGTACTCGATCGTCGCCTGCTTGGTCGCAAAGTTGACGTTCGCGCTGCTCACGCCGGGCGCGCGGTTGAGGTTCTTCTCCGTTCGCGCGGCGCACGCCGCGCACGACATCCCGGTGACGGGCAGGGTCAGGCGCTCATGCATTTTTCACCGCCTCGTCCAGACATCCCTCCCCCGACATCACGCGCCCCGGCCAGAGCAAGAGTTCCTCGTCGGGGGAGGTTAGGAGGGGGCTCTCGCAAGCTCTCACGGCTTCACCTCGCCTTCCTTCACAACCAACGTCCCGTGCAGCATCCCCATGCCGCACTCGAACCCGTACTTGCCCGGCTTCTCGGGTGTGAACTCCACGGCCGTGGTCTTGTGCGGCGCGAGCACCTTGGCCACCCCGAAATCGCCGAACACCACCGTCTCGCTGCAGGGGTTGGTCTCGTCGCGGAAGAACTCGATCCTTACCGGCTTTCCCGCCACGACCTCGAGGGTCGAGGGGTCGTAGCCGCCTTTGACCGTCACTTTGAGAGTCTGCACGCCTCCCACGGTCGCGGCCACCATCTTGGGCTTGTCGCTCAGGAAGAACCACCACGCGACCCCGAAGACCGCAAGGGCCGAGAACACCAGCACGATCACTTCTGCCGTATCCATATGTCAGTAATCCCCCTCCCTTCATTCTGACTCCCCGGTCCCAACACCCACGTCACTCCGTCCCGCCGACGCCCGCCGATTCCCACCGTCGCTCCGCCGCCGGTATCCTCTGGCCCATGCCCGTGCGCGTCCACATGGTCCGGGAGCCCGAGCCCGAGCACCGCGACTCTCTGACCGCCGCCCTCAAGGGCATCGCCGACGTCAGCTTCGGCCCCGAGATCCACCCCCAGACCACGATCCTCATCGAGGGCCAGCTCACCGACGAGCACATGCAGCAGGCCCCGCTCGCCGAGCACGTCGTGATCCCCTTCGCCGGGCTCCAGCCCAAGACTCGCGAGGTGCTGCAAAGGCACCCAGCGGTGAGGGCGCACAACCTCCACCACAACGCCGCCATGACCGCCGAGATGGCGATGGCGCTGCTGCTCGCTTGCGCCCGTCGAATCGTGCAGCTCCACAACACGTTTGCGCACGACGACTGGGAGCCGCGGTACTTCTCCCGCGACGCCGCGACTCTCTTTGGCAAGACGGTGGTGGTGCTGGGCTTCGGCGCGATCGGGCAGAGGGTGGGCAAGGCGTGCGAGGGGTTCGGCATGGACGTCGTCGGCGTGCGCTCTCAACCAAACGGTCAAGTGCGCGGGATCGCTGAGCTTCACGATCTTCTTCCCAAGGCCGATTACCTCGTGGTCACGCTCCCCGGCACCGACTCGACCGACGGGCTGATCGGCGAGAAGGAGCTCGCGCTGCTTCCCGCGCACGCGATCGTTGTCAACGTCGGGCGAGGGCGAGTCATCGACGAGAAGGCGCTGTACGAGGCGCTTTGCGAGAACAGGATCGACGGCGCGGGCCTCGACGTGTGGTGGGTGTATCCCAAGGCGCCGGGCGAGAAGACCGCACCGAGCGAGTACCCGTTCTCCACGCTCCCCAACGTCGTCAGGACCCCTCACGTCGGCGGCGCGACCCGCGACGCCGAGCCCGAGCGCGTCCGCGAGCTGGCCCGGCTCGGCAAGGCGATCATCGCCGGCGGCGCGGACACCAACATCGTCGACCTTGGCCGGGGCTATTGACTCTCAGGACCCGTTGCAGGAACGGTCAAGGCCTCCGCGACTGTTGCCACTGCCGAGAGGTCCCACAAAGATGAAGACCATCCACTGGCTGCCCTTGGCAGCCCTCGCACTCGTCCTCGTCGGCTGCGGCTCGCAAGGCTACGAATCCGCCGCCGGCGAAAAAGAATACGAAGACGCGGCGGCGCAGGCCCCCGCGAACACCAACACACCGCTCACAGAGATGTCGACCACGAGCATGGCCGCGTCCAAGCGACAAGTCATCCGCAACGGCGAGATCGGCCTGAGGGTCGAGAGCGTCGAGAAGACCGAAAAGTTGATCAACCAGATGGTCACCAAGGGAGGCGGCTACGTCGAGAACACCGCGAGCAGCGACCTCGGCGGGAGCAACCCCACAATCGACCTCACAATCCGTGTCCCCTCGACCGGATTCGAGGGCTCGATGGACACGCTCGCAGGGCTGGGGCTCGTGACCAGCAAGACGGTGAACGCCAAGGACGTGACCTCAGAGATCGTCGACCTCGGCGCGCGGATCAAGACGCTGGCCGCGAAGGAAGAGACCTTCCGCGAGATGCTCCGGTCCAGCCGAAACCTCAACGACGTGATGACGCTCCAGGACCGCCTGACCGAGGTCCGCACCGAGATCGAAAGGATGGACGCCCAGCGCAAGTCGCTCAGCGAGCTGGCCTCGCTCTCCACGATCAAGGTTCACCTGAACCAGTCGGCGACCGTGCCGACCGTGGCCTCGACCGACCCGAACTGGTTCAAACAGTCGCTCGGTGCGGCCACCACGAGCTTCATGGACGTCGCCCGGGGAGTGGTCGGCGCCCTCACGTGGGCGGTCGTGTTCAGCCCGTTCTGGCTGCTCCCGATCCTCGGCCTCGCGTGGCTGTTCAAGCGCTACGCGCGCCGCGTTCCGCCGGTGATGTCGCAGTAACGCTCGAGGCCGGACAGATCGGACACAACTGTCCGATCTGTCCTCACAAACAGAACCGAACGCCCCACCAAACTTTTCCCCGCATTAATCGCACTAATGCGGAAAACAATCCTGCCGACATTAATATGGGCGTAGGTAGTATTGCGGGGATCCACAGTGAAGCACCGGTCATTTTTCGTTTCTCTTCTCATCGTTTTTGCATTGGTCGGATGTCAGGCGCAAAAGACCGCGCCCGGATCGACGGCAGCACTGACTCCGAACATCGGAAAGAAGGAGCCCGCGCCCAAACCGCCCCGCTTTCCCAAGCCCAAGCACGTACGCGGGATCTACATGACCGCCTGGATCGCGGGAGCGACCAAGAAGCGCGCCGAGCTGCTCAAGATGCTCAAGGACACGGAGCTCAACGCGGTCGTGATCGACGTCCGCGACGACGGCGACCAGTACTGGGAGACCGGGATCGAACTGAGCAAGCGGGCCAAGGCGAACAACCTTGCCATCGTCAAGCCCGACGACCTGATGCAGCTCCTCGAGGACGAGAAGGTGTATCCGATCGCCCGCGTCGCCTGCTTCATCGACGGCAACGTGCCAAAGTACGACCCGAGCCGAGCCGTTCAAGACGCGAACGGGAACGCGTGGGTGGAGCGCAACGGCCGCCTGTGGCTCGACCCATACAACAAGAAGAACTGGGAGTACCTGGGCCAGGTCGTGGACTTCGCCGTGAAGCAGGGCTTCCCTGAGGTCCAGCTCGACTACGTCCGTTTCCCCGGCGGAGGAAAGAAGTCGAGCATGCACTTCCCCGCCAAGAAGGACTGGCCTGCCGGCACGACCGAGTCGCAGGTCATCCAGCAGTTCGCGGAGTTCATCCAGAAGCGCCTGCCAAAAGACGTGGTACTGAGCGCAGACATTTTTGGGATCGTTTCGAGCAACACGACCAAGGACCAGGGCATCGGTCAGGACATGGACTTCTTCCCGAAGCCGTTCGACCTCCTGTGCCCGATGGTCTACCCCAGCCACTACGCGAAGGGCGAGTACGGGATCGCAAACCCGGCTCTGGCACCCTACGAGATCGTGCTGGTCAGCATGGGCGACTTTGCAAAGGTGCTGAAGGGCAAGCCGATGCGGCCGTGGCTGCAGGACTTCGACCTCGGAGCACAGTACGGCAAGGACGAGGTCCGCGCACAGATCAAGGCGCTCAAGCAGCTCGGAATCCAGGAGTACCTGCTCTGGAACGCCCGCAACGTCTACACGCCCGACGCGGTCGTGGACACGAGCGACTTGGATCCGAAACCGGCTGCTAAGAATTGACCTCTCGGTCGCGCTGGAGCGCGACCCTCCATACTTACCGCGTGTTGGTGCTGAGCCGGTCTGACGTCGCTTCTTGCCTCGACATGCCCCAAGCGATCGAGGCGATGCGGGCGGCGTTCGGCGCGCTCGGCCGCGGCGAGGTCACCATGCCGCAGCGGCTGGCGACGCCCATCGACGAGCACGATGCGACTCACCTGACAATGCCCTGCCACGTCGGCGGCGACGATCCGTTCCTGTGCCTGAAGGTCGTCACGTTCTTTCCAGAGAACGCGAAGAGGGGAGAGCCGACGGTGCGCGCGGTGATCGTGGTCAGCGACCCGGCGACCGGAGCTCCTGTCGCCCTGATGGACGGGGAGCACGTGACCGCCGTGCGCACGGGCGCGGTCTCAGGACTGGCGACCGAGTACCTCTCGCGGAAGACCTCGAAGACCCTTGGCGTGTTCGGGACCGGGGAGATCGCCTACTGGCAGGTCGCGGCGGTGTGCGCGGTGCGACCCGTGCAGCGAGTGCTAGTGGGCGCACGGGACGTCGAGAAGGGTGAGCGGTTCTGTTCGCGGGTATCGAGCGACTTCGGGGTCGAGTGTACTTTTGAGCCGAGCCCGCGGCTGATCGCACCAGAGTGCGACGTGATCTGTCTTGCGACGACCTCCCGCGAGCCGGTCCTGCTGGGCAAGGACGTGATGCCTTGGACGCATGTGAACGGCGTGGGCTCGTTCCGGGCCGACATGCACGAGACCGACCTCGGCTTCGTCGAGAACGCGCGGGTGGTCGTCGACCTGTCCTCCGCTGCGCGCGTGGGTGCCGGCGAGCTGATCCAGGCTGCCGGCGCGGGCGTGTTCGACTGGGGCGGCGCGATCGAGCTGTCGCAGC
>JANWJY010000163.1 GCA_025451715.1 Fimbriimonadaceae bacterium
CCCGGTTGATGGACGACTACGGAGACTGTCCGCCGCCGCCGGTGTTGTCCACGAGGTCCCAGTGCATCTGCTCTGTGCCGCCCGGAACGACCTGGGTGTATCTGACCTTTCTGTAGTTGATCGAGAGCGACTCGACGGGGATCGCTCCTCCGTTGTCGCCACCGACCTGATAGCTGGTGACCATCACGTCTTCGAACTCGTACTTCACATAGACCGGATTGCCTTGCCCTGGCCCTGATCGTGTCAGTTCGAATACGACTATAGGATAGTGCCTCCCTGTGCAGCACGCGAGCAAGAGGGTTGGCGAGCCCTTGCCCGTCGGCTTGACGAAGCTGAAGTCAGAAAAGTGAACTACGCCACCTCCGCCACCACCTCCGCCGCCCCCAGAACCGGCGTTAGAGGCGCCAAAGTTGTACGAGAACACCTCCATGCACGCCCTGTGAGCTGCTTCAGTGACTTCGCCGTCGATCCCATCGAACTTAATATAAGCTGGCATTTGTTTTTCTCCTGATGTGTTAGAAGTCTGTCGTGGCTCCCGGGTAGACGGTCTCGACGCTGCTCACCATCGAGAGGGAAGTCCCTCCGATGACGTAAACGCTGTTCCCGTCACACACGGCCACGTGGTCATAGCGCGGTTGCGCGAGGGGTTGAGAGTTGGTCCACGTGTCCGATGCTGGATCGTAGACCTCGACCGACGAAGTCGGCTGTTGGGACGTGCCTCCGACGACTGCAACCCTTCCGTCGCTAAGTGCGACAGCCGCGTGACGCGCCCTCGGCACCTTCATCGGTGCAGCAGACGTGAACTCGCCCGTTTGCGGGCTGTAGATGAGCGCAGTGTTGAGCGCCCGCGGGCTTTCGCCCTTAGCGAACGGCTTGTCGAACCCGCCCGTGACGAGGACCCTTCCGTCGCCGAGCACCGCCGCTGCGGACATGAAGCGCCGGGCTGGCGCGACGGATCGAGATTGGCGCACGTCGCCTCTGAACTGCTGGGCGGACGTCGACGCCGTGGTGGCGAAGAGGGCCGTCGCAGCGGCTCCAACGAGCACTTCGCGCCGCGAGAGCGCGGTCCGGTCGGGGCCGCGTGGTTTCTTGTCTGGTGTATTGGCCATATGAGGACAACCTCCGGCGAGGTTTTACACCACTGTGTCGCGAGCCAACCAGATGTCATTGATAGCTGGCAGAAATACGGGGAAGTCGTCTCTACGCCTTCGTTTTGACCTTGTACTTTGCTGTGTGTGCGAGGCAGCAGGCGCGGATTCGTGCTCGGATGCGGTTGATGAAGTTCGCCCTCTCCGTAGGTGAGACGGCTCCGCGCGCGTCGAGGAGGTTGAAGATGTGTGAGCACTTGAGGGCGAGGTCGAGGGCGGGGTAGACGAGGGCTTGTGTGAGTGCGGGTTGGCCACCGCGTCCACTCGCTGCGTCTTGAGGGTCGGCTCCTTCGACAGGCTCAGGATGACGACCCTCAAGACTTGCTGAAGTGAGGATCGCCTTGGTCGGGTCCCAGCCGACCTTCGTCTCGATCACGCGCCTTGACTCGGCCTCGTAGAGGTCGAACAGCTTGAACAGCAGGTCTGTGTCGGCGACCTCGAAGTTGTAAACGTTGTTTTGCATCTCGAGCTCGTAGTCGACATCGAAGTACGAGAGCGACTCGCTCCACATGAGGTCGTCCCAGAACGAAAACTGGTTGTTGAGCATGAGGCAGAGTCGCTCGGGGCCGTAAGTGATCTCGGCGCACACCGGGTCGCAGTCGATGCCGCCCATCTGCTGAAAGAAGGTGAACTGCGAGACTTCGGTGCCGTCGACCCAAACTTCCCATCCGACGCCGGCGGCGCCAGCGGCCTGCGACTCCCAGTCGTCTTCGACGAGACGGATGTCGTTCTTCTTCGTGTCGAACCCGACGGCCTCGAGCGATCCCATGTAGCGGTCGACGATGTCGTCGGGGCTCGGCTTCATGACGACCTGGTACTGGTAGTAGCGCTGCGAGCGCATGGGGTTGAGAGTGTAGCGCCCGTCTGCGGGGCGCCTGCTTGGCTGGACGAAGGCTACGTTCCAAGGCTCGGGTCCGAGGCATCTTAGGGTGGTGGCGGGGTGCATGGTGCCGGCGCCGACCTCGGTGTCGTAGGGCTGTAGGATGGCGCAGCCCTGTTTGGACCAGTAGTCGTTGAGCCTCTTGATGAGTTCCTGGAAGGTGACCATGCGTAGGTAGGGAGTCTATCAGAGATCGGAGATCAGGAGGTTCGGAAGTCCGAAGGGAGGTTTGCGTACAATGAGATCGATGTGGATTCTGCCCATTTTCCAAGACCAACAGTTTGTCGCGCCGGGGCGGAACGAGGTGGTTTGGAACCAGTCGCCTCACTTTGAGGACCGGCCGCTGGGCGCCGTGGTGGACACGATCGTGCTGCACCACACGGCGGGTCAGTCGCTTGCGGGAACAGTCGCGTGGTTCGCATCGCAGGAGAGCCAGGTGAGCGCGCACTTCACTGTAGGCCGCGACGGCTCGATCGTGCAGCACGTCTCGACGTATCTGCGCGCGTGGCACGCGGGTGCGAGCTTGGACGCCTTTGGGCGCTCGTCGGTCAATGGTTTTTCTGTCGGGATCGAGATCGACCATCCTGGCGTTTCCGGCGTGCCCTATACTACGGAGCAGGTTGAGGCGGTGGAGCACTTGGTTTCGGTGCTCGTGCGGCGGTTTCCGATCAAAGTGATCACGAGCCACATGTTCGTGGCTGTGCCTATCGGGCGCAAGATCGACCCGATCGAGTACCCGTGGCACACGCTGTTCCGGTTTGGTGTGGAGATCGTTCCTTAGGCGGGTTTGCGGTAGAGGTAGTGGCAAGCCACGGTCCGCAGATCAAGCTCGCTCATCGACCTGTGCCGTGCCGTCAACCTTGAGCAGCCGACATTTGCCTTCATCACTTCCTCATCGCTCACGTACTTTTGATCAGGGAGCGTCATGCGCCGCATAGCGACTTGCTCAAGTCCGACGCTCTTCAGGAGCTCGGCCACGCGCGTCGGTGGGATCCTGTTGTGGTACAGCAACCTGTGGCCGTAGAGCAACCGGTAAACAGGCTCTGCGTGCCTGAGGTGGTTCATCGGCTCCATCGACTTGTCGGCGTGGTAGAGGTGGTCCCGGTGGTCGTGGACGGCCGAGTAGATGCCTCCGGGAACGAGCACTCGCACTGCTTCTTGGATTTGCTCTTCGAGCTTCATCGGTCTGAAGTGCTCGAGCGTCCCCCCGGAGTGAAACACATCGACGCTTGCATCCTTAAGTGGGATCCTTGATGGATCGACTTCGTGGTGCTCGGTCGCGTGGCAGGCACTAAGCACATCTGCAGGTCCCCGCGCCCAGCGCAGCGATTCGATCGTAGCCACTCGATCGTCTACGATTCCTCTTAGGCTTTCTGCGACTCCGCCCGCAGAACGAGAAACGTACTTGGGCAGAAAGCGCGCCTCGAGCTGGAGGTGCTCGCTCTGTTCTCCGGTCAACAACCAGCACGCCATCGGCCAGTACGTCGTGAGTCCGGGATCGAGGATCGCGACGCGCGACCCTTGCAAGTGGAAACCGATGGAGTCGAACAGCCTCGCATAGCCAGGGACGACGCGCGAAAGCTTGTCGACGTGCGTCGCCTGCGTTCCCATCCAGTCTCGCGTGGCCTTGCGATAGAGCGCGGGGCCGCCCGGAGTCCAGCCCAGCGCGAAGAGCCCGGCGCCTTTTACAAACGCCCTCACAGCGCCTCCTCGGTCTCGACGTCGTAGAGCACTTGTGCTCGGTTGTGCGCGAGTTCTTCTTCGAGGATCAGTGTTCCATCTGGAAGTGTCACTCTGCGCAGGATTCGGTTCTCGCGGAACGTCTTTCCAGCTTCACTCCAGAACCGGTGGTTTCTCTCAGTCACTTGGAAACGGAAGCCGGGATCACGCTCGGCTGAGATCATGCCGATGAGTGCGTCATTGTCGATCTTGAAAGACAGCACGACTGGCACTGGGAGCGGGTTTTCGAACCGAAGGTCTGACTGGTTGTAAAAGACGGTCGCGCCACACGCGAACGGGACCGTGCGCCCGTGGTCTGGGAACAGGTCGAGCCCGTGTCTGTGCCGCTCTGTAATCTTCATTCCGGATTGGATCGCGAGCCAGTACAGCATGTTGGACACTGAGCACGCGCCGCCGCCGACGCCGAACACGAGCTTGCCCATATGCATCTCTGGGCCAAGCAAGAAACCGCGCCTCCGCGTCGCTTTGCCGACAGTCGCGTGGTAGGAGAAGAGCTGATAGGGCTCAATGACCAGGCCGTCCAACGCCTTTGATACTAGCGAGGCGTTGCGCTCCTTGCCGATCTGTATCTTCTCGCCGTAGGTGGTTGTCTTTCGTCGGAGCGGCGACACGTGCTCGGCGAGCACGTGACTGAACGGCCCTTCCGACCTTCCACGTGCACAGGTCCGCCGCAGAAGCGCGATCTCCGGCTCTCGCCTGAGCCGGACGGCCAAGACACGGAGACCGAACGGGACTAGGCGGCGTATTTCCATTGTTGGAGTTTTGGAAGCGACATGCCCCTAGTGTATCCTTGGTCCGTGCGAAAGGCGGCAAAACCGAGGATTCCGGACGCGAACGTCGTGAAGGCGACGAGGAAGGGGTGGGAGCACTGGTTCAAGGTGCTCGACAAGTTCGGGTGTGCGAAGAAGGGCCACAAGGAGAGCGCGCGGTTCCTTTTGGAGGAGCATGGTTTGGAACCTTGGTGGTCGCAGACCGTGACCGTCGAGTACGAGGTCGCGAACGGTCTGCGCAAGCCGTCGCAGCGTAGCGGTGGGAAGTTCGGGCTCGACGTGCACCGCACCGTTTCGGCGTCGCTCGGGGACTGCTGGGACGCGTTTACGACGGCGAAGGGGTTGAACGGATGGTTTGCGAGCAAGGCGAAGGTCGATCTGCGCGTCGGTGGACTCTATACCGGTGCGGGCGGCGACAAGTGCACATATAAGAAGATCGTTCCCTCGAAACGGTTGGTGATGTCATGGGAGCACCCAAAGCACACTTCGGGAAGCGTAGTCGAGGTGCTGTTCGAGAAGAGGGAGAAGAAGACGCGGGTGAGCGTCTCGCACACCAAGATCGCGAACAAGGCGGAGTGCGACGACTTGAAGAAGGCGTGGTCGAGCGTGATGGACGAGTTTCGGGAGTTTGTCGAACTCTAAGTCCTCAGTCCGCACACCTTGACCGCCTGTTCGATGTCGGCGATGAGGTCGTCGGCGTGCTCGAGGCCGTTGAAGAGCCGGACGAGCCACTTTTTCTCGGGCCAGTCCATCGGGTGAAACTCGAGAGGGACGCACAGGCTCTCAAAACCGCCCCAGCTCACCCCAAGTTGATAGATCTGCAGTGCTTGCGTGAAAGCTTGGAGGCGCGCCGGATCCTGCTCCTTCGGCATGAACGAGAAAAGTCCGCCGGGGCCCGACATTTGTTTGTCGCGGAGCGCCCATTGCGGAAAGTCGTCGAGGCCGACGTGATAAACGTGCTCGCACCAAGGCTGTTCGCGAACCCAGGCAGCGACCTTGTTCGCAGTCTCCGCGTGCTGGCGGAGTCGCAAGTGCATGGTGCGCATCGAGCGAAGCACGAGCCAGCATTGGAACGGGCCGAGGGGCGCGCCGAGGTATTGGCCCTCGTTTGCGATCATCTCTGCCATCAGCTCCTTGCTGCACGCGACTGAGCCAGCGACGAGGTCGCTGTGGCCGCCGAAGTACTTCGTTGCAGTGCTGACAGAGTAGTCGATGCTGAACTCCGCGGGCCGTTGCAAGATCGCGCTGGAGTAGCTGTTGTCGATCGCGGTGCGGATGCGCTTCTCCTTCGCGAACTTTGCGATCGCCCCAAGGTCTTGTAGGTGGAAGATGATGGAGCTGGGCGATTCGAGATAGATCAAAGACGTGTTTGGCTTGCACGCGTCGAAGATCTCCTTCGGGTCGTTGCCTACGACGAACGTGGTCTCGACGCCGAACTTCGGCATATAGTCCTTGAGGAACGCGCGTGTGGGGCCGTAGCAGGTGTCGACGCAAACGACGTGGCTCCCTGACTTCGTGCACGCCATGACGGTCGCAGAGATTGCAGCCATTCCGCTGGCGAAGAACCGGCCGCATTCAGCACCTTCGAGCGCGGCGAGCTTTTGTCCAACGAGGTCCAGTGTCGGGTTGTTCATCCTGCTGTAGATGCAGCGGGATGCTGGGATGGAGGGGTCGGACTGTTGCTCCATCGCCGCTCGGAACTCCTCCCAAGTGTCGAACACGAACAGCGAGTTTTGGAAGATCGGAGGGACGACCGCGCCGAGGACGTGGTCGTCTTCACCCAGGTGTTGGAGCATGGTTTCGGGGCGCATTGCCCGCCAGTCCGGCATGGGGAGGATTATGGCGGGCATCGGCGGGCTACGGCGGGTTGCGGCGGGCTCGGCGGGCAGCACCGACTGCTGGGTGCCCTGAGTCCCGACGATGCCGCCGGCGCCCGCCGCCCCCTCTGGTATCCTAGGGGGTCGCGCCATGGCCAATGACTCCATTCTCCCGTCGCCAGACATTCTGAACGAGGTCGAGTACGGCAAGTTCATCCTGACGAACCTGGCCGCCAAGCGGGCGAGGCAGATCAAGGAGGGCGCGCCTCCGCTCGTACGCATCGACAGCAGCCATCCGCTGAGCATCGCGCTCGCGGAGATCGCCGCTGGAAAGATCAAACCGCTGATGGGCGAGGACGCGGAGACCGCGCTTGCCGACAAGCTCGAGTCGATCGAGGAGATGGGCGCGGAGCGGTTCCTGCTCCCGGGCCTTGACGACGAAGAGACGTTCGTTGATGCGATCGATGCCGAAGAAGAGGACGAGGTCGACGACGACGAGGTTGGCGCGACTTCCACTTCGCTGCTCGCGGACCTGCTGGGCGAAGAGGACCTCGAGGAAGAGGTCGTGATCGAAGACGAGACGGAGATCTCGCTCGACGACCTGGCGAAGCAGGAAGAGGAAGAGGACCCGGACGCAGAATAGCGCGGCACGATGTCGTTGAAGGATCCCTACGCAGTTCTTGGCGTCTCGCGCGATGCGAGCGCCGACGATCTCCGCACAGCCTATCGCAAGCTCGCGCGCCAGTACCACCCGGACGTCAACCCCGACAACCCCGAGGCGGAAGAGAAGTTTAAAGAGGCGAGCCAGGCGTACGCCGTGCTGAGCGACGACGAGAAGCGCGCGCGGTTCGACCAGACGGGGAGCATCGATGAGGTCCCTAATCAAGACTTTTTCCAGAACGTCGACTTCTCCGACCTGTTCGAGGCGTTCATGGGCGGGTTCGGTACGTCCGGCCGCGCATCGCGATCTGCGGGCCGCAACGGTGAGGACCTCCGCGCTGAAGTGACGCTCGAACTGTTGGACGTGCTCACCGGCGTCGAAAAGCCGATCAACTATCGGCGTATGGCGCGGTGTTCAGTGTGCAGCGGCAGCGGCGCTGCACACGGAACCCAGCCCGAAACTTGCGGTACGTGCAAGGGGCAGGGGATGGTGACGCGGGTGCAGGACACGTTCATCGGTTCGATCCGCACTTCAACGACGTGCCCCACGTGCGGTGGTGCGGGAAAGCAGATCAAGTCTCCGTGCGAGAACTGCAAGGGCCGTGGGCTGGAGGTCGTCGACGCGGACATCTCAGTGAGCGTCCCGCCGGGGATCGAAGACGGGATGACGTTGCGCGTGAGTGGGCGCGGTTCGGACGGGGTTGGGGCTGGTGCGCCAGGAGACCTGTACGTGGTCGTTCACGTCAAGCAGGACGCGCGGTTCATTCGTAACGGCGCGGACGTGCACACGGACCTCGATCTGACGTTTCCGCAGGTCGCGCTCGGTGACAAGGTCAAGTTGCGAGGACTGACCGACGAGTTGGACGTAAACGTGAAAGCCGGCACACAGCCGGGGCACGAATTCCGTTTCAAGGGCGAGGGTCTGCCGCGCGTGCACGGCGGAGCTCGTGGCTCGCTGTTCGCGCGCGTGCGGGTCAATGTGCCGAGCAAGGTGACGGACGACGTGGCCGAACTGTTGCGAAAGTACGCCGAGATGACCGGTGGTCCGATCCCAAAGGGAGAGGAGGGTGGATTCTTGGGCACGCTCTTCGGTAAGAAGAAGAAGTGAGGACGTGGCTCAAGGTGACCGCGCTGCTACCGGCTACGCCAGACGATTGGTCGGTGTGGGCTGACCGGTTCTCACGACATGGCCTCGACGGGACAGTGCAGACCGACGAGCCGCCTACTATGAGCGCGTACATGCCTCCCGGTGACGAGTCGTTGTTGCCATCATTGATGTCCGACCTGCAGGGGCTTGGCGCGCGGGTCGAGACAGAGGACGTCGAGGAAGTCGACTGGTCGGAGGCGTGGAAGCAGTTCTTCAAACCGGTTGCGATCGGAAGGTCGTTGTGGATCAGACCGAGCTGGGAGTCGGCGGATGTGCCGGAAGGGCGGAAGGAGATCGTGCTCGATCCGGGGCAGGCGTTCGGGACCGGCGACCATCCGACGACACGTCTTTGTCTGCAGTTGTTGGAGGACGCGCCGCTTGTGGGCAAGCGCGTGGCCGACATTGGGTGCGGGAGTGGGATCCTCTCGATCGCTGCGAAGTTGCTGGGCGCGGCGTCGGTCAATGCGGTCGACACTGATCCGCTTAGCATTGATGCGACGCGGGAGAACGCTGTTCGAAACGGTGTGATGGTCAATGCCCTGTTGGGTGCGGGCTTCGATCCGTTGCCTGCCGGTGTGTACGACTTGGTCGTGAGCAACATAATCAGTGCGGCGGTCATCGGACTCGCCCGCGAGGCGTCTGGACGGACGCGCCACTGGATCGTGAGCGGGATCATCGAGCCAAACTGGCCGGACGTGATGGAAGCGGTCACAGGCGTGGGGTTCAGAGTCGAGATGAAAATGGAGGAAGGCGATTGGGTAGCCGCGACGTTGCGCCGCTGAGATCGCTTCCGCGCGTGTTCGTGAGCGGCGTGCCGGACGAGCTGCCGCGCAACATCCTCTTGCCAGAGGAGGAGTACTCGAAGTTCTACAAGGTGCTGCGCATGAAGGCGGGCGACGAGGTGGCGATCCTTCCCGGTGACGGGCGGCTCATACGCGCACGGCTCGAAGGGCGCGGCGCGGTTCCGACAGAGGTCCACCTTCCGGAAACGGAGCCGAAGGTCGAGCTCGTGCTCTGTCTAGCGATGCCGAAGGCGGAAACGCTCGAGGAATCGGTGAGGATGGGCAGCGAGATGGGCGTCGCCCGGTTCGTGCTGTTCCCGTCGGACCGCACGATCGTCAAGTGGGACGAGAACAAGCGCGAGAACAAACTCAGAAGGCTGCGAGCGATTTCGCGCGAAGCTGCTGAAGTCAGCTATCGGACGAGACTTCCGAAGATCGCGCTCTCGGACTCACTGGATTCGGTCTTAAAAGAGAATCCTGGCGCACAAGCGTTGAGCGAAGTAGAAGGCACGGCAAAGACGATGCAGGTCGAGGAAGTGACGACGCTCGTGATCGGCCCTGAGGGTGGGTGGGCGCCACGCGAAGTGGCACTGATCGGAGAGCGTGCGGTGTCCCTCGGCCCGCGCGTGTTGCGCGTCGACACGGCAGTCGCCGCTGCCTGTGCGCTCGCCCTGCTCGATAGGTAGAATCGCCCCATGCGTGTGGATGGAAGGACCGCGGACGAACTGCGTCCCGTAAAGATGGAGCGGGGTTTCGCAAAGTTCGCGGAGGGGTCGTGCTTCATCACCATGGGTGACACGCACATGCTCGTCACCGCGACGGTCGAGGACCGCGTGCCTCCGTTCATGAAGAACACGGGCAAGGGATGGCTCACTGCCGAGTACAACATGCTTCCGCGTTCGGGACGTGAGCGAAACCAGCGCCCCGACAACCGCGGGCCGAACGGAAGGTCGATGGAGATCCAGAGGCTGATCGGTCGCTGCCTGCGCACGATCGTCGACCTCGATTCAATGGGTGAGCGTACGATCATCGTCGACTGCGACGCGATCCGCGCCGACGGCGGTACCCGCACGGCCTCGATAACCGCCGCGTACGTCGCGGTGCACGACGCTGTGACGTGGATGAAGAAGAAGGGAATGATCAAGAAGGATCTGCTCGGCGAGCCGGTCGCGGCGGTAAGCCTCGGCGTCGTCAACGGCCAGGAGCTGCTCGACCTGTGCTATGAAGAGGACTCGAAGGCTCAGACCGACATGAACGTAGTCATGACTGAGTCAGGCAAGTTCATCGAGATCCAGGGGACGGCGGAGGCCAAGCCGTTTACTGCCGAGGAACTGGGCCGAATGCTCGGGCTCGCGAAGAAGGGCATCGGCGAACTGATCGGGATGCAGAGATCGACGCTCGGGATATGAAGACGCTCGTCATCGCCACGCACAACCGAAAGAAGGCGGGCGAGATGGTGTCGATCCTCTCGAAGCACCTTCC